>JAURXW010000354.1 GCA_030654205.1 Bacteriovorax sp. | reverse complement strand
ACTCTTATTAAACACGTTTACGATTTTTGGCCAGTTACCGGATCCGCTACATCCATTGATTCATCAACTCTCAAAGTTGTTCGAAGTGGCGATGGAAAAGTTTTAGTTAATCGCACAGGACAATTAAATCCGCCAGATGGTTATGCTTTTATCGGAAACCAAAATAACCATTACACTAGAAGCTTTCCTACTCAAGGTGAAAACTTCACAGGCCAAATGATTCAACTTTTTGGTACTAATAATAACGATAAAATCATTTATCCAAGTTGCTTAACAGTAACATTTGATGCTCAAAAACTTCAATATGGTTATATTTATTTAAAAAGTGGTGAGCCTTATGTTCCAACTATCGAAGTGAGAATTAATGGAAATTTAGTTCCTCAAAATGCGACCAATGGATGGGATTATTTAGGAGTGCAATCTACAGCAAATCTAGATCAATCTCTAAAAGTTGTCGATCTTCCAAATGGTGTGACTTCAGGTTATTTTTTAAGATTAAATGGAAGTTATAAGTTTAACAATACGGTGAATTCCGCTGTAACAGTAAACGTATTTTACACTTCAAAAGTTAATTAAGGATGCGCCTTTGCATCGTTGACTCGATTCAGGGCGTTCATGAATCGAACAACTGGAAACATTTTTTTTAAGTAATCAATATTTAACATGGCAGTAATTCTGCCATTGTCTTCCATTTTATATTCACCACAAAATTTAGCATTTCGTGCCCCTTGAAAATCTTCGAGGGTAATTGGAATATTATATTCTTTAAAATAATTAACAACTTTTGATAAATCGACTTCCACGACTCCATTATCGACAACAAGGCCTTCTGCTTGCTCTAAAATTTTAATTAAAAACTTTTCGCATTTATTGGAAATAATTAATTTTTTATCATCCTTCATCGATCTTTGGGCATTAAAAAACACTTGAAAAATACGAAACATTTCAGGCTCTTTAACTATTAAATTTTTAGGGGCGCCATCTTCATCAAGTGACACTTCCGTAATCTTTTCAGCAATTAATAATTGAATAAATTCTTCTAATTTTGCATCGTTCACATTAAAAATATCGACCGCGTACATTTTCAATTTACTTAAATGAAGAATCCATTTTCCGTCTTTATTTTCACTTAAACTTCTAAAAGCAAAAAACATCAACGAGAGCATTTTTACAATATCTGCTGCTTGAAAGAATTTAAACTCTCCTGAAAATCCAATTGAATTATTTTCTAGAGTTTTTACTCTCTCATTACTTTTGCGAAGCCGATCGGCCAGAGTATTTATTAAAGTTTTAAACCATGGATTCAATGCGGCCATAGTTTTTTCCAAGGCACTAAAAGATATTTCGATTACTTCTGTTTGGGTGATTGCTGCGGCCGAAGCACTTCGTTTTCTAGAATCTGGATCAAAATAAGACATCTCACCTAGGACTTCTCCAGAGCGAAGTACGGTCAACTCGATAAAGCCTTTGCCCTTTGGGCGGAACATTCTAAGCTGACCTTTTTGAATGATATACATCGAGCTGGCGATATCTCCTTCATTGAAAAGAATTTCGCCTGCCTGCAAAGTTTTTATTCCAGATTTTTTCTGAGCTATGGCCGTTGGTCCTGTCATTTAGATTCCTTCTAAATTTGTGCTAACACTTAAAGCCTTTCTAGTATAAGCGAGAGGGCCTCTCCTCCACCAATACAAATTGCGGCCATTCCGTATTTTGCCTTTTTATTTTCCATTGCTGTCATTAAAGTTACAACGATTCTTGTTCCAGAACACCCAATTGGATGACCTAGACTTACTCCACCGCCATAAATATTTATTTTAGCATGATCTAATTTTAACTCTTTCATGGCAGCTAGTGCAACCACTGCAAAAGCTTCATTAATTTCGAACAAATCAATTTGATCAAGCTTAAGGTTTGCTTTAGTCAGCGCCTTATTCATCGCTTCAATCGGGGCCGTAGTAAACCATGTGGGATTTTGAGCGTGACTTGCATAAGAAACAATTTTGAATTTTGCTTGGGATTTATATTTTTCTCCACCTAAAACAACTGCTGCTGCTCCATCATTAATAGTCGAAGCATTGGCCGCCGTAATTGATCCATTTTTATCGAAGGCCGGTTTTAACTGAGGCATTTTTTCAAAATTTGCTTTACCTGGGCCTTCATCTACAGAAACAACTACATCTCCTTTCGGATTATTAATTGTTACTGCCGCAATTTCTTTTTCAAAAATTCCATCTTTCATGGCCGCTTGTGCACGTTTGAAAGACTCAATTGAAAAAGCGTCTTGTTCTTCACGATTAGTAAATTTGGCAGCCGCCTCTTCAGCACAATTTCCCATCGGGCGATTTGAATATACATCCCATAAACCATCCCATTGCATTGAATCTTTCATTGCTCCATCACCAAATTTAATTCCATTTCTAGAATTCATTAATAAATGTGGGGCCATTGACATATTTTCCATTCCACCAGCAATTACAACTTCATTATCTCCGGCCAAAATAGTTTGGGCCCCAGTAATAATAGTTTTTAAACCAGATCCACAAACTTTATTAAGCGTCGTACATGGAACAGACTCTGGAAGACCTGCAAAAATAGCCGCCTGACGAGCTGGGGCCTGCCCAACACCTGCAGTAACAACATTTCCCATAAATACTTCGTCCACTAAAGAAGGATTAATTTCTGCCTTTTTTAAAGCAGCTGCTATCGCCACGGCACCCAACTTTGGAGCAGAAACTCCACTTAAAGAACCCATAAAACTGCCATTAGGTGTACGCGCTCCAGAAAGAATATAAACACTCATAAAGTCTCCTTTAATAATAAAATTTTGGGGTTATTAAAACATAGTCAACTCTCGTTGCAAACGAGTCTTTTAAGGGCTATATCTAAGGCTCTTTTTTCCATGGAGTTGATATGTTTTCTCGTTTAGATCATGACACCTTGCCAGTTTTTTTTCCCAAAGATTGGGCAGAGGGTTTAAAACAAATTCTTTTGAATATTTACGGCGAAAAATGCATAAAAGACGAAAAAACTTTTGAGGTTTACGGCTTTTCTTATCCTAACGAAGTTCTCATGATTGTTTCTTATGTAGGTCTTGATAAATTTTCTACACCAATCAGTCTCTCGCTTTCTGCTGACCTTGCCGAAAAAACCAAAACCGATGATATTATCAATGAAATGTTTGACTCTGTTGGAGTCTTTTTTGATTCATATTTTGCCAAATCAGATGATCAAGATGAAATCTGGGATGATTATATTTATGAATGGGAAGAAGGCGAATTTGGAAAACTTAAATTCTTTTACAAAGTGACCAGAGAAAATATCGGACTTTCCATGGAAGCCGATCTTTTACTTGGTGAATAAAAAAAGGCCCCGTTAGGAGCCTTTTTTTTATTTAATCATCAAATGATGGTTTTACGACTTTAGTTTCAAATGCAATATCTTGATCATCATCTAATAATTCATCATCATCAAAAGCGTCAATTTCATTTTCGTCTGTTTCGATATCGAGATCTTTTAAAACATGATTGAAGGCTTTATCGTCAGCTAAATCATGGATAATAGTTTCGATATATTTCATTGGATACTTACGTACAAGTTCTTCAATAATTTTAGCAAGACGGCCTTCAGAAAGAATAAGCTCTTTCTTCTTAACGTCTTTCCAAAGTTTAATATAGTGGTAGCGGCAATAGCCACTTGTCGTAGACGGATTATCACAACCTCTAACTACACATTCATCAGTTTCAACTTTGAAAAGTTCCATGCTTCTAATAGATGCAAACACTTCATCAATTGAAAAATCTTCGGCAAGTGCCAAAATCTCTTCTGCTAGATTTTCTTTAATATCGTCATCTAAGCCTGATTTGCTTTTTTTTCTAACTGGAATAACTTCTTCTTCTATGTCTTCATCAAAAACCATTTTAACTTTTTTTGGTGCAGCAGCTTCAATATCATCATCAGCATCATCGTCATCTGAACGCGATTTTTTTGATTCTTCTTCTTGTTCTTCTTCAAAGCTAAGATTGCCTTTTTTTCCTTTGGCCTTAAGAAGTTCTTTTTCTTCTTTTTTAGATAATTTTTTAGCCGGCTTTTCTGGAGCCACCTTTTTAGAAGTTTTTGCTTCTACTTTGGCCACAACAGCTTTTAGTACTTCTTTTTTTGAAGTTGCCTTAACTGGTTCTACTTTTTTGATTGCCTTAACTTCTATCTTTGCAGGGATTTTTGCTTTTACTGGAGCGACTGGTTTTTTCACAAGGCCTTTTTTTATTGCAGCTTCTTTTTTGATAGCTTTGTTGGCCACAGCTTTTTTTGAAGCAGCAATTTTTTCATGAATTTTTTTCTGAATATTTTTTTGTGGAGCTTTAGCAGTAGCTTTTG
>JAURXW010000205.1 GCA_030654205.1 Bacteriovorax sp. | reverse complement strand
AAGATATAGTTCGTTATGTTCAGACAAATAATCACTTGCAAAAAATAAACTCAAAAATAAAAAGAAAAGAAATGCACGAAGGATAAAAATGAAGGCTTTGATCATTGGGTGCGGAAAAATTGGAGCTTTCTATGATTCAGTTCGTTCAGAACAGATATTGTCCCATGCTCATGCTTATAAGAAAAATATAAATATTCAAAAAATAGGATTTGTAGATTCAGATTATAACTTAGCCATAAAAGCTGCTGAAGAGTGGGAAGGGGTTTGCTTTGAAAGTATTTCTGAAGCCATTGCGAATTTAAAACCTGACATTGTTAGTATTTGCACGCCAACATTCACGCACGGCTTGGCCCTAAAACAAGTCATTGAGTTAGGAGTAAAAACAATTATTTGTGAAAAACCCTTAACTATGTCTTCACAAGAGTCTGGTATGATTACAGCTTTATGTTTGAAAAATAATGTAAATCTAATAGTTAATTACTCTCGACGTTTTGATTCCTATGTCCAAGGACTAAAGTGTAGTATTGACAGCTACGAATACGGAGAAATTGTTTCGGTCACTTCTTTATATTCTAAAGGAATTAGAAACAATGGGTCCCATGTAATAAATTTGGGCCAATTTCTGTTTGGAGATGTTTTAACAACTAGAGCACTTCTTGAGAGAGTGGATTACGACGTCTTAGATCCGTGTATTGACGCCATGTTAACGTTCGAAAGATGTCCGTCGTTTCATTTAGTTTCTTGTAATGAAAATAATTTTTCGATTTTTGAAATGGATATTATTTTTACAAAAGGAAGATTGAAGTTTGTAGACTTTGGCTTAACGGTTTACTTGCAGCGAGTTGTTGAGGATAAATTATTCAAAGGCTATCGAAAATTAGGAGAAACTCAAATTTTAAATACAGATTTACTAAATTCAATGCCAAATTTAATAGAACATGTAATTAATCTGAACAAAAAAGAGAGTTTCTCAGCAGGCAAAAGCGCTGCTCAAACTGATTACATTGTAGAGCAATTAATGAAAGCGATAAAGGATGGAAAATGAATAAAATAGGTTATCCTTTCAACAATAGCGAACAATTAAGAAAAAGAAAATCGATCAAGCGATTGTTGAGTGAAAAATTAGGTCGCCAGCCTAGGGTTTTAAAAATAGCTATTCTTGGTGGCGCGACCATGAATGTCCTCGGCGAAATTTTAGAAATCTATTTGTTGCAGAATGGATACGAAATAGAGTTATATTATTCAGACTTTAGTCGATATTATGAAGAAATTGTTTTTGGTACTGGCAATTTATGGAATTTCGATCCAGATTATATTTTAATTCATACAACCTTTCGAGATCTTAAAGACCTTCCAATTACGGGAAACGGACCTGATGAGGTCGAAAGAAAACTAAATGCAGAGTTTGCAAAAATTACTCAAATGTGGACTGCAATTAAAGAAAAATCTAATGCCATTATAATACAAAATAACTTCGAGTTTCCGAGATTGAGATTGCTTGGAAACAGTGCCAATACTGAGAATTTCGGACTTGTTCGTTTCGTAAATATGCTAAATCTTCAGCTTTCAGATTCGATTAAATCTAATGTGGGGATTGTGTTGAATGATTTAAATTATCTTTCTGCTCAATTTGGACTTGAGAGCTGGTTTAATGAATCTCAATGGATAAATTATAAATATGCTTACGAAGTTAATGCTTGCTGGAGTGTTGCTTCTTCATTGGCCAATATTATTCATAGCATCCTCGGGAATTCAAAAAAATGCTTAATCCTAGATTTAGATAATACGTTATGGGGGGGAGTGATAGGTGATGATGGGTTAGGTGGAATTTGTCTTGGGAGTGAATCTGCCCAAGGCGAATCGTTCATTAGTTTTCAAAAATATATTTTACAACTAAAAGAGCGAGGGGTTCTCTTGGCCATTTGTTCTAAAAATGACCTCGAAATCGCTAGGAGTGGGTTTGGTCATTCAGATAGCGTTTTGCAATTGGATGATTTTGCAGTTTTTAAGGCAAGCTGGAGAACCAAAGAGGAAATGATACGAGAAATTGCGAGTGAATTAAATATTGGATTAAATAGTTTGGTATTTATTGATGATAATCCCGCAGAGAGACAATTAGTAAAAATGTCACTACCGATGGTTGAAGTACCAGAGATCGGAGAAAATGTTTTAGATTACCCGCGCTTTATTGAAAGTAATGGTTACTTTGAATCAATTAAAGTAGTTCAAGAGGATTTGTTCAAGCATAGAGTTTATCAAGAAAATAAGCAAAGAGCAGTATTGGCGGCTTCAATTTTAGACTATAATGAATATCTACTTTCTCTTAAAATGATTGCAGAATTTTCAAGATTTAGATCAAATAATGTTGATCGAATCGTGCAGCTGATCAACAAAACAAATCAATTTAATCTTACTAATTTAAAAATTGATGTTAATAAAGTAACTGCAAGTATGAATAATCCAAATTATTTTACTTTGCAGGCTCGCTTATTGGATATCTTTGGAGACAATGGGATTGTGTCTTTGTTTATCGGCAATATAATCGATGATACATTATCAATAGACCTGTGGGTGATGAGTTGTCGGGTATTTAAAAGAAATTTAGAGCATGCGATAATGGATGAAGTAATCCATTATTGCAAAAAACAAAATATTAAAACCATAGTCGGGCGCTATAATGAATCTGGAAAAAACAAAATTGTAGCAAAGTTGTATCTTGATTTTGGTTTCAAGGAACAAGATTCAAATACTTTTATCTTTGATCTACGTTTCTCAAATATTAAATTTAATCAGGTAATAGAGATCAGTCATGCATAATCAATTTTTAGAATACGTATATGCTCGTAATATCCAGCAAAAGAAAAAGCTTGAAGTTTTTTTGAGTGATAAGGATATTAAGAAGGACTTAATCGAATTTTTTATAGGTTATAGCACCTATATGAAAAGTACAGGGATTACGGTTGAAGACCTGGGAGATGCATATCTTCAACTTGTAGCCGATATGTGCTACGCTCGTCTTGAGTTCGTGAGACATGGGAAATATCCAAAAAATAATCAAGCTGAAGCATTAAGCGATGTTTATAATGATAAAGAAGTTATGACTAGATATATGCTCGGATTGGCTTTGTCGCAATTCTTGTGGCGTCAACACTATTCACTATTTCAGTTTTATCGTAGAGAAGTTAGAAAGCTTAACTTCTGCGAAGGGGATCATGCGCTTGAAGTTGGATGCGGCCATGGATTATTTTTAAGAGAGCTACT
>JAURXW010000323.1 GCA_030654205.1 Bacteriovorax sp. | reverse complement strand
TATTGAAGACCTTGAATAAAAATATTTTCATTTTTTTGATAAATTCTATTTGCACCATCAAGAGAATCAAAAGAATTTGAATATTTTGAAAACTCAATCGTTTCTTTTAAG
Source organism: Bacteriovorax sp. (assembly GCA_030654205.1). Lineage (GTDB taxonomy): Bacteria > Bdellovibrionota > Bacteriovoracia > Bacteriovoracales > Bacteriovoracaceae > Bacteriovorax. The sequence goes on along the minus strand of JAURXW010000323.1, from coordinate 4,166 downwards.
CCTAGTCCTAAAAAACCTTTGCGACAAAGTGATTCATAAAAAAGACCAGTTGCTCTTTCTTGCAGTAGGCTTTCAAAATAAATAAATACATTTCGACATGATATAAAATGAACTTCCGAAAAGACATTGTCTGTTGAGAGGCTGTGATCCGTAAATGTAATTTTATTTTTTAACCTTTTATCAAAAATAGCTGCATCTGATGAAGCAGTATAGTAATTTGAAAACTCGCTTTTACCACCTGAAAGCTGATAATTTATCGTAAACTTCTTGATATCTTCAAGTTTGTACACACCAAGCTTGGCAATTTCTAAACTTTTGAGATTTATATCAGTTGCATAGATAATACTTCGATCAAGTAATCCTTCTTCTTTTAAAATTATGGCGTAGGAATAAACTTCTTCTCCTGTACTGCAACCAGCAACCCAAATCTTTAGAGAAGGATAAGTCCTAAGTACAGGAATGACAATTTCTCTGAAGGCACGAAAATATTGTGGATCTCGAAACATTTCGGTTACAGGAATTGTTAAGTAATCAAGGATTTTTAAAAATAATTCGGGGTCACGCAGAATTTTTTCTTGAATAGCAGAAATAGTCGAAAAATCCATTTCATTTAACACTCTCGCAACTCTGCGTCTTAATGATGGACGAGAATAATTTCGAAAATCATATTTGTACCTAAGATAGATTGTCTCAAGTAGCATCGTTAATTCAATTTCAAAATTTAGTTCAAGACCCATGACTAGAACCAGCCAACTCTCGGCATCCAAACTCGAATAAGCGAGAGAAGTTTATCCAAATCAACTGGCTTTGAAAGATAATCGTTGGCACCTGCTTCAAGGCATTTCTCTTGGTCGTCCTTCATGGCCCTTGCAGTAACTGCAATAATAGGGAGCTTGGCAAATCTTTCTTGCTTTCTTATTCTACGTGTAGCCTCATGCCCATCCATTTCAGGCATCATAATATCCATTAGTACTAGATCTATCCCTGGTTCAAGCTCTAGTTTAGCGATAGCTTCATGACCATTTCGTCCAACTATTACAGTTGCACCTTTTTGCTCAAGCGCACTTGTAAGTGCAAAAATATTTCTAATATCATCATCAACTAAAAGAATTTTTCTTCCTTCAAATATCTTTTCACTACTTCTAGCAACTTTAAGTTGTTGTCTACGCCCCTCTGGCATTTTTGATTCCACTCTATGAAGAAATAATGTAACTTCATCAAGCAGTCTCTCTGGCGATTTGGCCCCTTTGATAATTATAGATTTTGAGTATTTCAAAAGTTTATCTTCTTCGTCTCTAGATAGAGATCTTCCGGTGTACACGATGACAGGAGGGAAGGAATGAATATCTTCACGAGTCATCTGCTCAAGGAGTTTATCGCCTGACATATCAGGAAGCACCAAATCCATAATCATGCAGTCAAAAGTAGTTTTCTTTAATTCTATCAAGGCATCTTTGGCCAAAGCAACATTGGTAATTTCGATGCCTTCATCTTCAATTAAAAGGCAAATACTTTTTCGTTGTAATTCATTATCTTCAACAACTAAAACTCGGTTAATTTTTTGAGAAAGTTTGTCCTCCAATTTTGCAAAAGCTAATTTTATTTCTTCGCGTTTAATTGGTTTAAGCATGTATCCGATTGCCCCCATTTGAAGTGCAGTCTCTGAATAATCTTCTACCGAAATAACATGAACAGGAATATGGCGAGTTTTAGAATTTTGCTTTAGCCGATCAAGAGCAGTTAGCCCCAAATGATCAGGAAGAATCATATCGAGCAAAATGGCATCAGGACTAAAATCTAAGGCCATTTCAAAACCTTCATCTGCACCTTGAGCAACGAGACATTTGTAATTAAGCTCATGAGCAAGATCAAAGAGTATTTTTGAAAATTGTGGCTCATCCTCTATAACAAGAATAGTTCGCCCTGGTTTAGATAAGTCACTGCGGTCATCAACAAAAGGCAGCAACGGAGTTTTCTCAAAGTGTCGAAGCTTATTTATTTGATTTTTTTCATCTTGTGTATCTGAATAGGCCTTAATGGGAGCACTTAAAACAGTAGAGTTGTCATATGATTCTGGAAGAATCAGCGTGAACTTACTACCTGATCCACTAGAGCTTTGCACTTCAATACTTCCGCCTAAAAGTCTCGCCAAATCCCTTGAAATCGAAAGACCTAATCCTGTTCCACCATATTTTCGATTTGTTGTTCCGTCTGCTTGTCTAAAAGCTTCAAATATTATTTCTTGCTGCTCTTTTGGTATTCCAATCCCTGTATCACTTACTTCAAAAGCAATATGTCCTTTTGAGGCAGGAAATAATCTAATTTTAACTGATCCATTTAATGTAAACTTAAGTGCATTAGATACCAGATTTTTTAGAATTTGTTCAAGTCGCTGTCGATCTGTATTCAGAGTTTGTGGAAGATTTTCCTCCATAGTCACTTCAAACTTTATTTTCTTTTCATGTGCCAATGACTGAAATGTCTGTTTAATACTTTCTAAAACTTTTGGTATAAAAACATTTTCAATTCTAATATCAAGTTTTCCGGCCTCAACTTTTGAGAGGTCTAAAATATCATTTATTAAATTTAGTAAATCATTTCCTGACGAATAAATTGAACTTGCAAACTGGACTTGTTCGTCTGTTAAATTTCCTTGGGCGTTATCGGTAAGAAGTTTCGCAAGAATTAAAGTACTGTTCAGCGGAGTACGAAGTTCATGAGACATATTGGCCAAGAACTCAGTTTTGTACTGGCTGGCCCTTTGAACTTCATTAGTTTTTTCTTCTAATAAAATTTGCGCTTTATTTAGGGCCTTATTTCTTTCGTTAAGAATATCTTTTTGTTGCTCAAGAGTTTGCGTTTGTTCTTCAAGCTGATTATTTGATTTTTCAAGTTCTGATTGCTGATTTTCTAATCTTGCCTGAGTTTCTTTTAAAGCACGAGACTGTTCTTCTAATTCTTCATTGGCAGTCTTTAGTTCTTCCTGTTGCGACTGAAGATTCTGATTAAGCATTTGAGATTTTTCAAAAAGCTCTTGAACTTTTTTTCGAACATTTGTGGTATTAATGGCGATCCCAATATTTCCTGAAACATGACTTAAAAAAGCTCTCTGATGCTCAGTAAAAGGAGTAATTGAAGCAATTTCTATCACACCATTAACTTCATCTTCGTAAAGAATAGGACAAATTAAAAGTGAGCGTGGTGTGATTTCTCCGAGATCACTTTTAATTTTATTGAAATATCCCATTGGCACATTTTCAATTAACAATGAGCGCTTTTCTATCGCGACTTGCCCAATTAATCCCTCGCCAAAATCAATAGTTTTTTCAGACGCTTCAGTTTTAGAAAGTGCATATCCACTTACACGATGAAGCTTTTTGTCATCAGATGCCCAGTAAAATGCACCCAATTGAGCATTCGTAAATGGAACTAAATGGCTCAAAATACTTTGCCCAAGACGAGAAATATCTTGCTGGCCTCTAATTCGTTCTGAAAGCGCAATTTGGCCTTCACGAAGATAATCTAGTTCTCTAAATTTTTCTTTGAGTGAAGCTTCATGTTGCTTTCTTTCGGTGATATCACGTTCTGTAGTTGCAATTCCTGTCAGCTTTCCTTTATCGTCCGTAAGCTTTGTATTGGTCAGCCACACATCAATAATTCGGCCGTCCTTATGCTTTCGCTTTGTCTCTAAGTTTGGCAACAATTCGCCCCGTTTCAAAGAAGCTAAGAATCCCAAAGCTTCTTCTTGATATTCTCTTGGAACGGTATCAACAATGTTCATACTCAAGGCTTCGGCTTGTGAATACCCGTAAATTATTTCTGCGCCTCGATTCCATGCTAGAATATTACCTTCCAAATCCTGAAAGGTAATGGCATCGTTGGAATCTTGAATAACCGTGGCCATACGACGAAATTTTTCTAACGATCCAATTTGCTCAGAAATATCACGCTCGGTTGTCGCAATGCCTGTCAAATTACCTTTATCATCTGTCAACTTAGTATTTGTAAGCCAGACATCAACAATACGCCCATCTTTCGTTTTTCTTTTTGTTTCCAGAGTTGGAACAAGCTCGCCTCTTTTTAGAGAAGCAATAAACTCACGAGCTTCTTCTTGATATTCAGTAGGAACTGTATCTACAATATTTTTAGTAAGGGCTTCAGCTTCT
>JAURXW010000321.1 GCA_030654205.1 Bacteriovorax sp. | reverse complement strand
ACTGAAAAGAGCTTAGCTGCGTTATTGGAAGATTATAAGTCTAGTTATTTTGCCGGCGCAGTTTTGCTCGAAGAAAAAATGTTTTCAAAAGATATAAAAATATTTTTTTCAAATTCCCAATTTGATTCTAATCTCTTTATTTCATTAATTAGTAAGTATAATGTAAGCGCAGAGTTAATGTTTCATCGCTTAACTCAAGTACTTCCTTCACATTTCAAGGTCAATGAACTTTTTTTTCTCGGACTAATTACTAATACTAGCGAAACTGAACGTTTTGTAATGAATAAAGAACTACACCTTTCCCAACTTCATAGTCCTCACGGGCAAAGAATGAATGAAAATTATTGCAGACGTTGGGTGGCCGTGAAAAGTTTGCAGAGATTTAAATTAAACCTCTCTAATGGTAATGACCAAGATTATTTATTAGGACAAATTTCCATTGTTGAAGATGGGCAACAATATTTTTCAATTTCTCTAGCCCGTAAATCAAATACGAAAGAAAATATCCTTCAATCATTTACGTTAGGATTTTTGGTTAATGAAGAATTAAAAAATGTAATCAAGTTTTTAGATGACCCCAATCTAATTCGAATTTCAATTGGACAGACATGTGAAAGATGCCCAAAAAATGATTGTGATGATCGAGTCGTTCCGGCCACTATTTATCAACAAGAAGTTGAAAAGGCTAATAAAGAAAATGCTCTGTTAGCACTTCTGAAATAAAGCATTTGTAAAAACTATAATCGCCATTTAATTTATATATTATTTCTAATTAACCAACTAATGCAAGCTACGTATCAATCAGCAGTTTCTCTAAGAGATTACTGCAGTCTGTGACTGAAAAAGGCTTACTTAAGAAGAGTGGTTCTTCAGGAGAAACTCCTAAAAGTGATTGTAGCTTTAGGGGTTCTATTCCTGAAATAATAACAACTTTCATTGTAGGAAAATTTTTCTGACAATATTTCCAAAGGTCTAGTCCATTACTGGCTCCTTCGAGAAATATGTCACAAATTATTAGTTCATAAGGGTTTTGCATTTTATCTTTTGATCTTTTAATGAGAGTTGTAAGTGCTTCCTCGGCCGTTGTGGCCCACTCGAGGTGAAGAGTTGGATCAATACTAATGAGAATGCGATCGATGACTGATGAAAGTTCAAGATCATCTTCGACAACAAAGACAGAGCGATTATTTTTATTTTTTGTTTCGAGCATTGCTTCACCTTTTTGAAAATGAATAAAGAATACTTGCAAATCTTTTTTACGAGTATTTATTAACTAAGCTATAGGAGTCTTAATGATGTTGGCAACAACTTCTGATCGACAGAATGAAATGCAAGTTCTTCTTGGAAAAGAATTGGAATTAAATGGAATACGTTTTGATTTTCATAAATGGCTAAATTCAAATTTAACTTTAAATGAATTGGCATTAATTGTTGCTAGTGAAGCTCATGAAGGAATTATTCCTTCTGTTGGTGTAATGTTTGTCGAGATAGCGTCGGAATTATTCGGAGTCGATTTTGTCTTAGTACCAATCGAGCAAATTAAAATTGCAAGGAAATTTGCAAACGGGATAGATTGTTTTTTACTGTATGAAAAAGAAATATTTTTTGGCTTAGTCTATTTTAAAGAGGCCCTGTTAAACGAACTCTTATTTGTACGCGCTTTTCCTCCTTCCGGGGGCCTTTTTGTCCAAAGGGGTGCTGGAGGCATTGTTAAGTTTTTTCAAGGCAATAGTATTATTCTTTTAGAAAATAGAAATTGGTTTACAAAACCACTTATAAAAGAAGCTGCATGGAAAATATCTCGCTGCGTTTTTGAAATTAATTACAATATTTTGAATCGAATTCTTGAATTTTCATTCCACTTATTAAGCCCAATGCCCCAGGTAGGTGCCACTATTGTCTGGTGGTTACAAGACGCTCCCAAGGAAGTTCATGATCAACAAAATACTGGACAAGATATTTCAGAGTTTAATTTTTCAATATTGGATGAAGCTCGATCTGGATCATTCTGTCATTTTTTATCTCAAATCGATGGTGCAACTTATGTTGATATTCATGGGGGGTTTATCAAAGCGGGAATCCATTTAAAAAATAGCAATAAAAGTAGAGCATTAATTCCTGAGTTAAAAGGAACGAGGCACACTTCCGCCCAGAGATTTTCATATGACTTTGGTTCCACTTTGGTTTTTACTATTTCAAGTGATGGGCCTGTTACAATTTTTTCTGATGGTGTTAATATTGCAAATCTTATTATTCATCCCTCGCATAAAACGGCTCATGATTTAAAAAAAACCATACCAGAAAAAGAAGAGGATATTAGCAATTCTTCTTATGAAGTTATCTGTCAACATTGCTCAAAAAGATTAATTTTAGAACAGATTAATATCGTTGGTTGGGATAAGAATATCGATGTTCTTTGTATTGTTTGTCAGTCGGTATTGCGTAAGGTGAGCTGTTATTCGATTGAATGTAGGCCTTTTAAACGATTTTGAAATTAATTATAGAGGTATTAAATGAAAGCAGATACTAAAAGAATTCAAGAAATAGAAAATTATTTTTTCTCCCAAAAAAAAAGTTACTTAGATAAACGCAAAGCAGACCTCAGTGAAATAAAAAAGAATTTGTCGGAGGAATTGGATTCTCAGCATCTTGAAAAAATTCAAAAAATTGGCCATAAAATTAAAGGTAGTGCCGGATTATATGGCTTTTCAAAGCTTAGTGACATTGCATTCCGAATTGAAACGACCGCTCGAAATGGAGATGTTAATACTCTTCCAAATGTTGTTGATGAATTTCAAACATTTTTAAACGAAGTGAAATAATTAAATATGAAAAAATCAAAAAAAATTTTAATTATAGATGATGATCCGGAAGTACAAATAGCACTTAAGAAAGTCCTTGATATTTTAGGACATAAATCTTTTTGTGCTGATAGCGGAGTGAAGGCTTTTGAAATCCTTTCACATGACGTTTTACCTTCACTAATTTTTTGCGATCTCATGATGCCTTCGATGAATGGTTTGGCTTTTTTGTCTAATATTAAAAATAATCCCGATGAGAATTTATCCTCAATTCCTGTTGTTATCCTTTCGGCCGAGAAAAATTTAAAAAAACAAGTTACACCGTTTCATGTTGATTATCTAAGTAAAGCATTTAAGATTAATGATCTTATTTCTATTGTTGAGCGCTATTGCGGGCATTGATTTAAAATTTCGATTTTAGAAGAGTCCCCAACTATCCATAAAAGATCATTAGGTAATATTTTTAACATTGAGTCTGGATTTAGTATTTTTTCACCATGTCGCTCTATTCCAACAACCAACCCATCAGTTTTTTCTCTAATTCCAGATTTGCGGATTGTTTTAAAGACAAATGGCATTTTTTCATTTACTTGAATTTTATGGAGAGCATAGTTTGCGATTTTCTGACTGGAGCTATAAGTTTTTGACGACTTTAAATAAATTGCTAAGTTGGCAATCATTTTTTCGTTTCCAATAATGGCCACTCTATCATTAGGGAATAGTTTTTCATCTCTCCCAGGGGCAGTGATAAAGAGATGACCTCTTTCTATAAGGGCAATCGATGCACCAAATGTCTCGCGAATTTTTAATTCATGTAATGTTTTTCCAGCAACTTCTGATTCTGGAAGGATATCTAAATAAGAGATATGAGCATCCCAAGATCCAAAAGAAGTGGTCTGCGTGACAACATCTTTTTCGTTATAATTATTTTTCAAATGTTTTTCAAGTTTTTCATAAATTAATTCAAGTTGTGGCGCTGCAAAGAGTAATAAACAAAAAAATAAAATTATGTTTAAAATCAAATAGGAGTTATTCAACTGATATGTTTGCAAAATCAAGATATAAAGAATTACAGTAACACTTTTTGGAATAACGGTTAAAAAATTATTATTTTGTAAAAGTGACTGAGGTTTTTGCCATAAGGCCCAGAAAAAAGGAGCAGTTAATAATTGAGTAATTAACAAACTTATATGGGGAATTGAATTAAAAAGCAATTTAGAAAAATACGATATTCCTAAAATTATGACCAAGTTTGATATTATATAAATACTTGCAGCAATAAAAGTTTTTTTGGATGAAGAATAGTCTTTAGAATTTGTCTTCGTTGCTAAATCATTTACTTTTATTTTTTCGTGTGCCGCTAGAGGTATGTATTTTTCAATCCAAAGACGAATAGGATCAATATTTCGAATCAGATATGGGGTTATAAATGTAGTTATCACTGAAACACCAACAGCGATAGGATATAGAAATTGACTTGTCACTTTGAGTTTAATTCCTAGACCCGCAATAATAAACGAAAATTCACCAATCTGGGCAAGACTTAATCCTGCTTGTATTGAATGGCCTAGAGATCTTTTTGATACTAGCGACCCGATTAAAATACTAAAAAATTTTCCAAAAATTGTTAAAAATGTTAACGCGAATATAATATTTCTATTTTCTATTAAACTATCAGGCTTTATGAGCATTCCCACTGAAACAAAAAATATGGCCGCAAATAAATTTTTCACAGGCAAGATTAGAGCTTCTATCTTTTTTACTTCATGAGTTTCTGCCAAGATAGAACCTACCAGAAACGCCCCAAGGGCCGGTGAAAATCCTGCTTTTGAAGAAATCATTACAATTAAAAAACAAGCAGCCAGCGAAATTATTAACAACATTTCTTCTGTTAGTGTTTTTCTAATAGACTTAAGTAATGTCGGTAAAATAAATATTCCAGAGATAAAACAGAGAATAACAAAGAAAATAAGCTTTAATGCAGAATAGATTAACTCTCTTCCACTGAGTTGATTTGTTAAAGCAACAGTTGATAAAATAACCAGTAGTAAGACGGCCACCATATCTTCTACGATTAGTATCCCAAAAACATAATCTACAAACCCTCTTCCTTTCATGCCGCTTTCATTAAGTGTTCTAATTATTATAGTGGTTGAAGAGATTGCCAATATACCACCTAGAAATAAGCTATCAATTATTGACCAGTTAAGAAATTTGCCTGTTGCAAATCCAATTAACATCATGGCGCTGACTTCAATTATTGCAGCTATGGTGGAAGGCCCCCCAACTTTTAAGAGTTTTTTAAAGCTAAACTCTAATCCAAGAGCGAATAATAAAAAAATAACACCTATCTCGGCCCAAACTTGAATATTGGGTAGATCACTTATTGTAGGCATGAACCAATAATTAGAATTTACAATAAAACCAGCAATAATATAACCGAGTACCACTGGTTGACCTATTTTTTTAAATAGTATTGTAACTATTCCTGCCGTTAGTAGAATTATCCCTAGATCTGAAATTAATGGTGGAAGTTGTGTCATTCGTTTTTGTAAATTATTTTCAATAATATTTTTCGCTACAGCGCCTATCTAAAATGAATGCAATCCTGCTGCCATGCTTTGAAATTTTATTTATTAAGCATAACTTTTAAATTTTTTAACTTTCAAATTTTGTATTTTTTTTTGTTTTCTCTTTTTGAAATTATCTTTCGAAATAGAAATCCTGAAAGGAGGATCAAGTGGCAGTATTGGATGAGAAAAATTGGGAAGAAGATCTGGTATCCGAAAAGTCGACTAAAGCTAAGCGTAAAAAGTTAAATGAGCATGAGTTGGATGAATTGCGTGAACATATCGATCATATTTCATTTAATATTAGCAAAGTCTATCGACATGCCAAAGATCGATCAAGAAAAGAATTCAATCATGCCAAAAATTCATTTCGACGAAAGTTTCAACACTCTTACAAAAATGATAAAATAGGTTCAAAAATTTAAAAATTCAAATACCGCTTATTAAATTCATATTTTTTGTATTTTCTTTTATATTTTTTTGGAAAATTTACAATGTTTAATGATATTATTAAACCTAATACATTAGTCATAGGAGATTTCAAATGGCAAAGGGACAAGAAAAGGGCAGAGATAAAGGTAAAGAAAAAGGAAAACCTAAGTTAACTACTAAGGAAAAACAAGACAAGAAAAAAGAAAAAGCCAAGTCAAAAGGCAATTAAATTTTTAAAACAGGTGGTTTTAGAAAATCACCTGTTTTAAATTTTAGATTTTACAGAAACAAATTTTAATCCGGACAATCTTTCAATTTCTTCCAACGTTTTTCTATATTTTTGCCAATCGTTTCGATCTAAT
>JAURXW010000318.1 GCA_030654205.1 Bacteriovorax sp. | reverse complement strand
GTTGAGTGATAGTTTACTCCAAACTCTATATTATGCTAATAATTATTAAGGCCAATTTTTTGAGGAATATTTATGCCATCAAGACCAGTCATTCGCATGGGGCATCCCACACTTAGACTAACTGCAGATTCAGTTGCAATTACTGAAATTGGCACGAGTGAATTTAAATTACTTTTAAGTGATTTATTTGACACGATGAAAGTCGAAGGCGGAATCGGTATTGCGGCACCACAAATTAATGTATCAAAGCAAATTGCTTTGATTGAATTACCGGCCAATAGCGAGCGCTACGGCACACTTGAATCCTCTGAACTTTACACCATTATTAATCCAGAAATTACAGTTATAGACTCTGAGCTTCAAGGATTTTGGGAAGGCTGTTTATCGGTTCCAGGATTGCGTGGTTATGTGGAACGCCCCCGCAAGGTTCAAATTAATTACACCAATGAATTTGGTGATCAAAAAGAATTAATTGTTGAAGATTTTTTGGCAACTGTTTTCCAGCATGAGCTCGATCATCTTTTTGGAAATATTTATATCGATAGAATTACAGATTCAACCAAACTTAGTTACTTAGACGAGTTCCTTGAATATAACAGTAAAAAACCTGAAGATTCAGTGGATGAATAATAAATGGCAATGATTAAAATTGCTGTCGTTCATTCTGATTTTAAAGAAAAATTTTCAATTCCCAGACAATCCGGCCTTGTTAGTTTTGAATCAACGATTGAGTTATTGTTCCCCTACAATCGAGTGGAAGCTCTGGTCGGTTTGGAAGAATTCTCTCATCTTTGGATTATTTTTGATTTTCATGGAATTGAAAAATCCGAGAATCCTTCTTTGTCGGTAAGGCCTCCCCGCTTGGGTGGAAATAAAAAACTTGGCGTCTTTGCCACCCGCTCCCCCAATCGCCCTAATCATATGGGCCTGTCTTTAGTAAAATTAATTCGTATCGAAGGAACAAATTTAATTATTTCTGGTGGTGATTTTCTCGATCAAACTCCTGTTTTTGATATTAAACCTTATCTCAAAGAAATTGAATCTCCACTCGTTGCTAATTCTGGATGGACCAATCATGTCATAACAAAAAAATTGGAAGTTTTTTTTGATTGTGAATGTGAAATTGGTTTAAAAGAAAAAATTATTGAAGTCTTGTCTCTTGATCCACGCCCTCGATTCCACGACGACGGCTATAAAAAATATGGATCGCGCTTGGGAGAAGTCGATGTTCACTGGGAAGTCATCGACGGAATATTAAGAGTTGTACAAATTATTTAACAGAGCACCCAGTGTCGCCACCTTGAAGACTGAAGGCCTTAGGTTTTTCACTTTGAGATTTTTCTTTTAATTTTTTTAATAATTCTTCTTTGCTTTCGCAGGGAACAGCTGGTTTAGGTTCTTCCTTTACGACTTTGAGAATCTTCTTATCCGTTTTAGCTTCTTCTTTAGAAAAAGCATTTAGCGAAGTTAGCAAAAAAACAGTTAGCAATAAAAATTTCATTCTTAATCCTCTGAACTATAATTTAAAAATTTTAATCCCATCAAAAATCGATACCAACTTCTTGGCATTTTTTCCAAAATAGCGACAATAATTTTCATCCGAAATGGAAAGACATAAAGTACTTTTTTCTTTTCCAATGCCCGCTTGATAAGCCTTGCAGCTTTATCTGAGCTCATCAAAAATGGCATTTTGTGATTATTTTGTTGAGTCAGTGGAGTGTCAATAAATCCTGGGGCAATCGCCGTGACATTGATTCCCATACGTTTTAAATCTATTGAATAAGACTCACATAACTTAAGAACCGCTGCCTTTGAAGCACTATAAGCTCCAGCACCAGGCAGACCCATAAAGCCCGCCACTGAAGCGGTGGCAACCAGATGCCCTTTCTTTTTTGGAAGCATCAATTCTAATGCGCACTCAAAAGTATTTAGCACACCCTTAACATTGATATCGATAATATCATTGGCCACTGAAAATTGCGGCGTCTTAGATTTAGCACCGACCGAGCGACCAGCATTAGCAATAATAATATCGAGATCACCATTGGCGAAATCAATAATAGCAGCACGCAGCTCTTCTCGATTAACAACATTAACTTCATAGCACTTTAATAATTTGTATTTATTTCTAATTTCAATTGGAAATTTTTCTAGATGGCGTGCACAAATACCTACACGATGCCCTTCTTCTAGATAAAGCTTGGCAAGCGAAAGCCCAATCCCCGTAGTTCCACCAGTTATGAAAATATTCACAAGACCTCAACATGTTTAACTAAACGACCAGATATAGTCTAAGATGAATATCATTCGGCTACAATCCCCCAAAGTATCATTATTTGGTCAATATTTTACCCAAAAATCCAAAATATCTCTTGACGATAGACCCTGAAATTCTTATATTTTACGAACATTTGAATTCAAGCTATTTCCACGGGGGCGTAGTTAAGTTGGTTATAACGTCTGCCTGTCACGCAGAAGGCCGAGGGTTCGAGTCCCTTCGCTCCCGCCATTTATCAAGCTTTGCGAACCATAAACCACATTAAATTTTTGATTTTTGCCTGATAAAGAAGAGTTGGCCGTTATGGCCAACTCCGTTCTGTAATGATCTTCATCCACTAACCAGTGAATTGTGATTTCGTTTTTACCTATTTCAATTTTTTTAATGAACTTGTGAATAACCTTTTTCTTTATTTCTTCACTGGCGCTAGTAAGCACTCCTTTCCAGCTCTCCACAAATTGCTCAAAAGTTTCCGGCTCTACTCTTTTGACAGTGGGTACCTTCATGAACTTATCTGAATCACAAAGCTTTTTGAACTTTCAAACTCTCGTACGATGACCTTATCGTCACCAACTCTCTAAAATTTAATTCTAATTCAGTTTTTTTCAAACTGAT
>JAURXW010000316.1 GCA_030654205.1 Bacteriovorax sp. | reverse complement strand
AGAGCTTCGACGACTTTTATTAACGACCAGTGAAGTTAAAGATCTTCCTAAGGCAATTTTAAAATTAACAACACTCCATTCTTTTGAATCCTGCCATGTTCTGGTTCATGAAAAAGGTAAACCTATTGGGCAAAACTTTTTCTTTAATCATTTTAATTTTGAAGAAACTAAACCCATAAGTATTCAGAATTTTAATTTTCTTTTTAACTTAGTTAAGAAAAGTAAAAATAAGAACTTTAATCAATCTAGTAACATGAAAGATGATTTAGATGTTGTCGGAAGTTTTTTAGCGAAAGAAATCGATCTTAAAAATCATTCTGTAATTTATTTAATTTCAAGAAACTCATTTCTCCCATCTAGTCAAGAGGAACAGGAACTATTTCAAACAATAGCGGCATACTTGCATCCGTTACTTATGAAGATATTAGATAAGGAAAAAAATGATTTAAAAAAAGAAGTAATTAAAAAATCCTTAGAGAATTTTCCTGAAAAAATCTTTATTAAAAAGAAATCTCAGATTCTTTTTACGAATCATCTAAACAAAGATGATGCTATCGAAAAATCTCATCTAATGATTTTCCCAATAGATGGTGAAGAACAGACCGTAATGGAACTTTTAAATATTGATAAAGATGCTATTTCAACTGAACTATATCACTCACAGCGTGTCTCCTTGTTGGGAGAGCTTTTAAACACACTTCAACACGAATTATCTAATCCACTTTTCGGATTAAATTTAACGGGATCACTTTTGGCAAGTGACTCACAAAATAGTGAGACCGCAGAAATCCTTAATGATATTTGTCTCAATGCAAATCGATCTCAAACAATTATAAAAAACTTTTCTAATCTTTATCAAGATCAGCAAGAATGCAAAAAAATTCAATTATTAAAATTTATTGATGAAGTTATTACTCTTACAAAAAGTGAAACAAAAGAAATTCAAAAAAGAATTGAATGTATTGGATTTACTCCAAATGAACCTCTTGAGCTTGAAACTAACTCGACATGCCTTACACAAATAATTTTTAATCTGATTATCAATGCAGGCCAAGCGATCAAGAGTACTAATGAAAGGGTTAATAAAAACAGCATAGTTATCAAATTGATAAAAAATGATACTTTCGTAACAATTGCTATCGTTGACGACGGCCCTGGAGTCAAGCAAGACCTTATTGAGCAAATTTTCGAGCCTTTTTTTACCACTAAAGATCTTGGAACGGGCCTAGGTCTTTCCATTTGCCAAAACCTTGCTAGACAATTGGGTAGTAAAATTCATTTTCAAAACAATTATCCTTTCGCTGGCGCAACTTTCTCGATAAACTTACCTCTAATTTAGGGAGTTTATTTTGATTAAAATTCTTCTCATTGAAGACGAGCCGCTTATACAGAAATCACTTAAAAAGCTTTTAGAAAAAAGAGGGGCAGAAGTTTCTGTTGTAAGTCGTGGTCGTGACGCTATTGAATTGATTTTAAATCAAAAATTTGATCGCATTATATGTGACCTAATGTTGCAAGATATTTCGGGTTTTGATGTTATCGAAGAGGCTAAGGGGCGCTTCACAATGTCAGAAATAAGTAAGCTGTTTATTATTATTACTGCCTATAGTTCTCCTCATGTAATAGCAAAAGCTACACAGTATGGATGCCTCTTGATATCTAAGCCATTTGAAAATATCGATGAAGTTTTGACTATTTTTTTAGCAGAAGGAGCACCCCTTGGCCCAACTTAAAAATATAAGTATCGTTCTAAAACCTAAAGTAAATTCAGAATTTGAAAGTATTTTACCAAATTTAGCCTCTTGGCTTCTAAGGCGTAAAAAAACTATTTCATTTTTAGAGAAAGAAAAAGAGCGAATTCAAAAAATATTCAAAAATGACATCAAGAATTTAAACTTTATTGCAGAAAATGATCTTCACTCTGATTCTGACCTAATAATTACGATGGGTGGAGATGGCACATTAATTGGCGTCTGCCGCAATATAAAGAAAAATTCTCCTCCAATTTTTGGTGTGAATATGGGGCATTTAGGTTTTATCACTGAATTTGCCAAAGCAGAATTTTTTGATCAGTTAGAGGCAACATTAAAGGGTGATTTTAAAATTACACAACTCTGCCTTTATCAAGTGGAAGTCTTTTCCAAAAGAAAAGATAAACCTAGCTTTAAGGGATATTTTTTAAATGATGTCGTGGTTAATAATAATCAAATTTCGAGAATGTTAACACTGTCTGTTGAATCAGAAGGTGAGCATATATATAACCTTGCAGGAGATGGATTAATTATTAGTTCGCCAATAGGTTCGACGGCCTATTCGCTAGCAGCAGGTGGACCTATTATTCATCCGCTGGTAAATGCAATTACCTTAACTCCTATTTGTGCTCATAGTTTGACTCATCGGCCTCTTGTCATTCCAGATCATTCAAATGTTGTAATCAAAGCAGCACGTGCTGATGAATCCATTAAGTTAACTTTAGATGGTCAACAGCAAGTAACTCTTGGATCAAATGATTTAATTAGAGTTACTAAGAAAAAAACTAAAATAGTTCGTTTGGTAAAAAATCCAAATAGAACTTATTTTAGAACTTTAAAAGATAAATTTACACACGGAGCGAGGGAGATTAAATGAAAACAAATGAAACACTCTATTTGAAGTCATTAAATTTGCAAAACTTTGCAACATTTGAAAATCAAGAAATTAAATTTGATATCAAGTTCAATGCAATTGTAGGCGAAACTGGATCAGGGAAAAGTTTAATTCTCGATGCACTTCAAATTATATTTGGAGCTAGGGCCGATAAAAAATTAATTCGTAAAAATGCTGACTTTGCTACAATTGAAGCAGTTTTTTCTTCTAATGATATAAAAATTAAAAACTACTTCAATGAAATCGGGCATCCTTTTGATGGAAATGAAATTGTCGTTAAACGAATTATTTTTGCCAATGAATCCTCAAAGTCATACTTAAATTTTCAATCTTGTTCGGCTTCACAATTGACTGCATTTTCTAAACGTTTCGTCGACCTCGTCGGACAATTTGAAAACCAAAAACTATTAAGCGAAGACTATCAGTTGATCCTTCTTGACTCGTATGCTGGACTTAATAGCGACATTCACGATTATCAAAACCTGTACAATCAATTGGCACTTTCCAAAAAAGATTTCCAAGAGCTTTTAAATGAAAAAAACTTTCGTGCCCAACGTGAAGACTATATTCGTTTTCAAATCGAAGAGTTGGAAAAACTTATTCCTAGCATTGATGACGAACTTGAATTGCTTAAGAAAAAAGATATGATTCTAAATATTGAAAAAAGACAATCTACTTTAGGCACTTTAGCTTCTGCCATTTCTGATGATGAAATTAATCTTTTAGGTCTTTTAAAAAACTGCCTTAATAGAGTTGAAAAAAGCCCTGGTATCGTATCCGAAGAAATTGTAACTAAACTCTACGACGTAAAATCTATTCTTGAAGATGTGTCTTATGATTTATCAAAAGAATTAAATGCTAATTTAGATGAAGAAAACATCGAGGAAATAGTCGATCGGATTGACCTGTATCAAAAACTAAAAAGAAAATTTGGTGGCACTACAGAGGAAATGATTAAAACTTTTGGCGAATTCAGGGCCGAACTCAACTCATTTTCGCAAGTAGATGATAAGATTTCAATAATTTCTAAGAAAATAAATGATTTAGAAATTCGTTGTTCTACTTTTGCTCAAGAGCTTCACAATGTTCGCTTAATTAAGTGTGAAGAACTCTCACTTGAATTAACGAGCAAGGTTCAAGAACTTAAAATGAATGGAGCATCTTTAAAAATAATGGTCACAAGATCTGAAAATCTTGGTGTTAAAGGTTTTTCAAAAATTGATTTCATTGCTGAAACGAATCCCGGCGAAGGTTTTTTCAAAGTTCGCGAAATTGCTTCTGGAGGGGAACTTTCAAGAATTTTATTATCCGTTAGACAAATTCTTTCTTCAAATGATACAATTTCCGTTTTTTTATTTGATGAAATTGATACAGGTATTGGGGGAGAAACGGCCATTAGTATCGGTAGATCGCTTCAATCAGTCTCTGAATATTCTCAAGTTTTAGCAATTACCCATTTGCCACAAATTGCTACCTTTGCGACTCAAATTATCAATGTATCTAAAAGTACAAAAGTAATTGATGACCAACCTCGTACGATTTCAATTATTGATCAGGTTATTGGTGAAAAGAAATCTGATATTGTTAAGGCAATGAGCCCAATTCATTAAATATTGATTTAAAACTTATATTTCCATTCTCTATGGAAATATAAGTTTTCGAATGCTGAGCATAACCATTATTTACATACTCAAATCCATTCGTCGAACTGTAATGATCTTTAACATGACTGTGACCGCAGACAATAATTTGAACGGGATTTATTTTATATAGTGTTTCAGCTGATAATCTAAAATTATCACGAACTGGGGTAAGATCCGCCTGCACAGAATACCTTTTATTGTTCCGTTTTCTAGATTTTTCTGCCGAATACTCACCGAAACTTTTAATTAAAAAATGAGGCATTAAGTAATTTGCATAATAGCGAAGAGGTGAGCTCGTTACAATTTTTTTATAAATTTTATAGCCTGGATTATTTAACTCAAT
>JAURXW010000312.1 GCA_030654205.1 Bacteriovorax sp. | reverse complement strand
TACGATTTAAAATGTAACAAAAAAAATTATCCAACTTTTAAGATTGATCCTGTCCAACAAAATATTCCACAACACAGCAGCGATGATATTGTAAAAAATATCGATAATTTACTCAATAAAGATGAAGTCATAGGGCTTAGCTATAATTATGAGGAAGTGGACGATAAAGATTCAAGAAAAGGTGGACATGCTTCTTTAATAGTAGGCCGGCGCTTGAATAAGGAAAGTGGAGATTGTGAATATCTAGTTCGAAATAGCTGGGGAAAGGATTGTCCGCAACATGAAGGAGAAGGAGTTACTTGTCATAAAATTTGCGATGCCTATGGAAACAAATGTCGCAACAGTGGTCATTTTTGGGTTAATCAACGCAAGCTGAAAAATGCGATGACAGGTATTACGTATTTACCATGAAATTTTTAATTCTAAATTTATTATTGTCGTTAATCTTTGCTGTTGATGCCAAAGATTGTTTTGAGACTAAAACCAAAATTATTTTTGATAAAAAATCAGAGTTTGAAAATATTATTCTTTGTAAAAAGAATACGCCTGATAATATGCTTTATTATGTTTCAAAATCTTGTTACCAAGACCGATGTGAAATTTTAAAACGAGCTAAGATAAATCTTGTGATAAAAAATTATACTGCTAATTTTGGTTCTCCCGGATTTAAGCTTTGTGATACTCTTGGTGGAATTCCTCAAATTTTTGATTTTCAAGACCAGGACAAAAAGTGGCAAACTTCAGAGCGCTGCTTTTTTGGACAAAAAGATTTTGTGGAAATTTCACTATTAACTAGTCAGTGGAAAGAGAGTATTCGTTAATAAGCTAGTCGCGCGTTCGAACTTCTTTTAATTCAATATGAAATAATAAATTTGAATGGGGTTTAATGAAACTTCCCATCTGTCTTTCGCCGTAACCCAAATGGGCCGGGACATAGAGTGTACGCTTGCCACCAACTTTCATTCCCATCACGCCTTGATCCCAACCCTTTATCACACGACCTGAACCGATTACGAACTCAAATGAGCGACCTCGATCAAGTGAGGAGTCAAACTTAGTGCCATCATCAAGAAAGCCTTCATACTCAACAATAAGCAGAGCACCTTTGACGGCTTCCTTTCCATGGCCTATGAGGGTATCAGTTATTTGAAGCTCGATATTGTTCATTGATTTAACCTTAGGATTATTGCTAATATTTTATAATAAAATATCATAAGTTTAAAATATTGGATGAGAAAAAATGAAAATTTTAGTTCTAGGTGGAACTCGCTATTTTGGCAGACACTTAATTGAGAGTCTTTTAGCTAAAGGGCATGACGTAACCGTTGCTACGAGGGGAAACAATGAAATTCCTTTTTCGTCAAAAGTTCAATTTGTAAAATCAGATCGCAAAAACCAAGACGATTTAAAAAAATTAGCCGAGCTTGGTCCCTTTGATATTCTCTATGATCAAATTTGCATGAGTGGCATGGATGCGCATATTGCAGTTTTGGCCTTTCGTGACCAATGTAAAAGATACATTTTTACGAGTACTGGTTCTGTTTATGATTTTCAAAATGATCACGCCTTAGTTGAGTCTGATTTTAATCCAAAGAATTATAAAATTAACTTAGGGGCGACTCAACCCACTGATTACCAAGAAGACAAAAGACAAGCTGAAGCTGTTTTTTCTGAGCAATCAAATTTTCCTGTTGCGATGGTGAGATTTCCGATTGTTCTTGGTGAAGATGATTACACTGCTCGATTAAAATTTCATATATCGCGAATTATAAATAACGAAGAAATTTATTTTCCAAGATTAGAAACTCAAATGGCCTTTATAAGGTCTGATGAGGCAGGAGAGTTTTTAAGTTTTTTAGGTGAGCAAAGTTTTACAGGGCCAGTTAATGCCGCTTCAAATGGGGCCATTGCGCTTGGGGAGCTTGTTGGTCTTATAGAATTAGCAAATAATAAAAAAGCAAAACTTGTGGATACTAAAACGGCTTTAAATGCTTCACCGTTTGGAAGTGAAGTGGATTTTGTGATGAGCAATAAATTGGCGAATGAACTTGGGTTTAAGTTTTTAAATCTTCGTGAATATCTTGGAAGGCTTGTTGTTTTAAGTTGATTTGATTAATGATTTCTTTCAATTATTTATTTTAATGGCTGGAATTTTGATTTATTAATTCAGATTCCATCCAGAAATAGGCGAGCTAAAAAATTGATAAAAATTTGGGCACTAGAAAAAAGAAGTGAGTTAGTGTACGCTTGGAAGTGTTCAGAGGAATTGAGAATTATTCCATCCATCGAAGGTTTAAAATGAATAAAAATCTCTATGATTTACGTATCAAAGAATTTCAAACTCAAGATTATAATTTTATCAAGATTGTGTTGTCGGATGATTCACAATATACTGCCGATCTAAGTTCAGACTTTTCGAAATTGTTTTGTTATCCACGTGACTTAAATGAATGGAAAAGTTGCCATATAAACGAAGGGGCTTTTGCCATTGAATGGGCAACAGGTTTTGATATTCATTTTGATCAAATTATTGCAATAGCCGAAAATCAAAAATTGACTGCTTGATAAATATAATTGGTATTTTTGTTCATCTAATTATTTTTAGCAATTCCAGACAAGTTTTTTTCAAAATTTAATGAGATCATTAAGTATGAAAAATAAAATCAATATTAAATCAAGACTCTTTCACCGTTCACAAATTGGCCGGGCCCAGCGCTATATCAGAAATAATTCATTCAAGAATATAAGTCTTAAAAATATAGCCAAAGAAGCAGGCTCATCTGAGTATCATTTTGGGCGTTTATTTTTATCTTATACGGGAGAAACAATCTTCACTTATCTTCGACGTATTCGTCTATTAAATGCACTGAAAATGCTACAAGAAGATAATGAGTGCCCCGTTATAGAAGTCGCTCTTAGTGTGGGATATGAAACTCACTCTGCATTCAATAAAATTTTTAAATCTATAATAAAAATTAGCCCATCTGAGTTTCGCCATATCGGACAAGCAGAACAGGAAAAAATAATTTACTCTCAAAGCATTGGCCCTATTGAAAAGGAGATGTCTATGAACTTAACTCAAAAACCTGAAATTGTAACAAGAGAAGCGATTCAATTAATTTATGTTGAAAAATCTGGAATTTTTAAAGAAGTGGC
>JAURXW010000311.1 GCA_030654205.1 Bacteriovorax sp. | reverse complement strand
CAACACCCTTTGCAATGTGTGGTTGAACCCGCTTAGAAGACACTCAAGCGTTGAAATAATATGGCTAGAAATTAAAAAAGAAACAAGTGGACAACTCGCTACTTTTTACTTGGCTAGAAAATATTTGCGTCCAAGAATAGCATCAACGGTAATATTTAATTGCGATACCTATTTTCGTAGTTCAACTCTTTTATTTTTAGTCCAAGACCAACAAGTTGAAGGCATAATTCCATGCGCTAAAGCCCCCGGCAAAGAATGGTCCTTCTGTAGTGTGAGTAAAAAAAATGATGTATTAGCAATTGAAGAAAAAAAGAGAATTTCTTCGTTTGCAACTGTCGGATTTTATTATTTTAGAGACACATTAAAGCTTCTTAAAAGAACCCAAATTGCTCTTTCGTCTAAAACTAAAAATGAGCATTATGTTGCCCCTCTCTATAAAGAATATATTAAAAAGAATGAATTACTTAAGATTTGTGAGGCTGATCTTTTTTTACCAATGGGAACCCCAGGACAAATTAAAAAATATTGGCAAATAAATACAAAAGATCTGCTTGTTGGAAATAGCAAAAAGGTAATTGTCGTAGATCTCGATAATACCATTACAATAGATCTACCACAGCATTCGTATGAAAATAAAAAACCAAATGTTCCTCTCATAAAGCGTTTATGGCTATATAAGCGTGCGGGCTTTACCATCATAATACACACCGCTCGTAACATGAAAACACAAAATGGCGACGAAGGGAAAACTATTGCCAATATTGGCCGACAAACCCTGTACTGGTTAAAAAAACATAAAGTTCCCTATGATAGTATTAGATTTGGTAAACCTTTTGCCGAAGAAGGATTCTATCTTGATGACAAAGCAATACGGCCTAAAGAATTTTTAGATTTAGAGTATGAAGAACTTATAAAACTTTTAAAAAATTAAAAGCTTTATGGATAGAAGAAGGTAAATACATGTCCATTATGCTTGCGATTACTTGCTATCGATGTGCTCCACAGATAACTAGGTTATTGGCGAAGCTGGAGAAATCTTCATGTCTCGATAAGTTCAAACATATTGCAATTATCGATAATCGCTCTCCTGATAACACTTGCCTGTCCGCCAGTAATTTTTTAGAATCTTCTCCTTTAAAGTTAAAAACAAGTATTTATCTTAACAATGAAAATTTTGGACTTGGTGGCTCGCATAAGGTCGCGTTTGGGCTAGCTAACCAGCTTAGCATTGAAAATGTTTTAATAATTCATGGTGATGATCAAGCCAGTGTAGATGATATAATTACAATGATTAATTTTTATGAAAGGCACAGTGGCTGCGCGGCTATTTTAGGTTCGCGTTTTTCATTAAAATCAAAAAGGATTGGTTATCAAAAAATCCGGGTCTTTGGAAATTTGTTTCTAAACTTAATTTTCACTATTATTACGTTTCGACCTACTTTTGATTTAGGATCAGGCTTAAATTTATTCAACTTAAAAGAACTCCAAGCAATTCAATGGATAAATCTTTCAGATCAATTTAGTTTTAACTCCGAGCTTTTATTAGAAATGTATAAGCACCATTGCAGGGTGCATTTTTTGCCAATAACGTGGAGAGAAGAAGATCAACAAAGTAATGCAAAAAACTTATCCGTTGCACTACAAATGATAAACACATTAATAAATTGGAGATTTAATATCCCCAAAATTAAGACCAAACTAACCTATGATACAGATAAAATAATTGTCCCTTAAAAAAATGAGCAATTTATAAATACAAAAAATATAATTTCATCTTTACTGTATCTGTTTATTTTTTCATGCATTTGGCATTTATCATATATCCAACCATGGTACCCCCCCGTTAGTATTACAACAACTCACTGGACAATCGATGAAACATACACGATCAACTTAATTCGTTCAGATGGTAAAGTCTTTGCTGAAAACATTACTTTCAACAAAGATAAACAAAGTTATGAATTTCTAACTTTGGGAATTAAAAGTATTCAGCTCAAGGATCATAATAATTTTTTATTGATAAATTCACGTGGAAAGAATTTTAATTACACGGGGGGGGATTTTAACAATGGAACTGATCGAAATAACTTTGAAGTGATATTTAGTATCACTATTTTTTCTATTTTAGCCACTATTCTAATTGGAAAGGGCTTCGTTTTTTTGATATCTTTAAGAAAGTCAAAAATCAATCGATCACTTATGTTATGTTTTTTAATCCATTTATTTTTAAACTTATTAGTGCTTTATTCCTATCTTCCAGGGCTCTTTAATAGTGACTCATTCTGGGGTTACAACTCTGCTGGTTATCATCAGTTTAATGTTTTCACTGGAGCTTTTTTCAGTGGATTATTAATGGTTTCATACGAATTGTTTCGCTGTGAGTTTGTAATCCCTATAGCGACTGCTTTACTAATTTCATATTGCCTTACAAGACTTTATTATTTTTCAATAAAAAGAAAAGTCATCTTAACTTACTTAATGGTTACATTTTTTTATTATTGTTTTCCAGTAAATTGGTCAATGAGTCTGAGTTCGTTACGTGATCCATTATCACACTGGGTATTGGCGTTAACAGTGCTAGAACTTTATGTTTTTTTCTTAATTAAAAAAGATCGAATAGAAATAAAAAAATATTTAATCTTTTTAATTCTTATATGCAATTTACTTCGGCCAGAAATAATTTTATTCTTTCCAATTGTACTGCTTTCAATATGTTATTTTAAATTTAAAAAACATATAGCCTGGGCAGTGCTTTCTTCCATACTGGTTTTTTTGTTAAGCTATGCTATTAACACTTTTCCTTACTTTCAACATCCATTGTCATTAGATGTTTATCAAACAACAGCATTGGTAAATCCATTAAGCGCAATCCTTAAAGAGAAATACCCTATGGGCTTACCAAAGGAAATTGATAATCAACTAGGAAAATATTTTAAGAACGATAATTTAATAAAATTTCAAGATGATTATGAAATTACTCCTTTTCACAACAACGGTCCAAATTCCAATTTTACCCATGAGCAATATAAGCAATTTAGAAATGCCAGCATACAGATCTTCCTTGAAAACCCCACGCTTTTTATTAAAAATAGAACAAAAATGGCTATTGGAATGTTTGGAGTTAAAAATCGTATAAATATACATTTTGATGAATTTAATAATTCTGGTTTTCCAGAAAAAATTAAACATTTATTAGGTATTAACAAAAAATACTCCAGAAGTAATTCAATTGCATCGGCCCTTAACTTTCTTTTTTTTCAGATTAATAAATACCCGGCAATTTTTGAATCATATATAATTCCCTTCTGTGCTCTTTTTATTATATTAATATTTTCTAGAAAGGCTCCATGGTTTCGTACGATTTTTATCTTTATCGTTGCAAGAACTTTTTTAATCATACTGATTACTCCTGCCAATTTATTTAAATATAATTATATACTTCACTTATTTTCGTTATTCTGTATACCTATTGTAACAAGTGAGATCCAAACAGGTTCCCAATTTGCTACTAAAAAATCCCATAAACATTTATTTCATTGGTGGAGTTGAAATTTTCTTTCCATATTTTCTTTCTTTTGTTTGAATTGCTTTAATTTCCAACCTTTTTTTCTTTAGTCTTAATTTACTTTCCTTCATGATTTTAGTAACACTATCTATTTCTGCTTTTTCTGTTGCCATCATGTCTGCATTATTTTGTTTCGTGTCTGGTGCCCATTGAGCAAAGCAATCTTGATTTAATAAAAACACGGTTAGTATCATAAGGATAAAAAATTTCATGGACATCACTGCTCCTAATATAGAATAATTAAAAACTTTAATTTCAATTTACATTTTTCAAAGTTTCTATTTTGGTTTATTTAACTGGGCCTGGTATCTCAAAACTTATCCCTGTATCTTTTCTTGCAATCTTTGGTCCATATTTTGCATATATATTACATCCGTATCCATCAAAAATAGCATATGTAATATTTAGAATTCCGTTATTTGAATAAAGTTCTTTTAAATTCATTTTAAACAATCTATCTTTTGGGCTTGGTTTGCTTACTAATTTCGCAATATCTCGATCATTACAGTTATCATTTACATCTGTTATAATTTTATAATAAAGTTCTCCATTACTTATTCTATATGCATGAAAAAAACCCTCAACTCCATTACTCGGCTTGATGCTTTTAAAATCTATCTCCCCTTCCTTCAAATCAAAAATTTTCACAGGAAAATAAGACATAACAAAATATCCCTTGCTATTATAATTATCAACTTCTTTATCAATGGAAATAGCGCTATAACCTTCCATTTTACCTTTGTAATCCCTTGATAACTGATTCCACTTGATCCAATAAGCAGTGTTACTTCTAAAGTTTGGTATCCGTATCCAATTATTATTTTCCTCTATTTTTTTATCCCAAACTGAAATAGCTTTCCTATCAAA
>JAURXW010000300.1 GCA_030654205.1 Bacteriovorax sp. | reverse complement strand
GATGACATTCGTGATCTTTTTGCAACCACTAACGAATCACAAATTCGTGGCTATAAAACTGGCCGTTTTAGTTTTAATGTTAAAGGTGGACGCTGTGAGGAATGTGAAGGCAATGGTGTTAAGAAAATTGAAATGCATTTTTTGCCAGATGTTTATATCACTTGTACTGAGTGTAAAGGCAGTCGATATAATGTTGAAACATTATCTGTTTTATATAAAGGTAAAAACATTTCTGATGTTTTAAATATGTCCATCGAGGAAGGAGCGCAGTTTTTTAAAAATCATACTAAACTCGGACGCGTTCTTAATACGCTTAACTCTGTAGGTCTTGGTTATATGAAATTAGGACAACCAGCAACTACACTTTCTGGTGGTGAGGCCCAGCGCTTAAAACTTTCTCGGGAATTGTCTAAACGAACTAAAGGACATTGCCTCTACGTTCTTGATGAACCTACAACTGGTCTTCATTTTCAAGATATAAAAATTCTTCTTTCGGCCCTCCAGCAATTAGTTGAACAAGGTCACACTTTATTAATCATTGAACACAATCTAGACGTTATTAAAACAGCTGACTGGGTAATTGATCTAGGCCCTGAAGGTGGGAGTGGAGGAGGAATGATTGTTGCCGAAGGTACACCCGAGCAAGTTTCTAAAAATATAAAATCACACACGGGTAAATATTTAAAGAAAGTTTTAAAAGCATGATTGAAATTACACAATTTGACGATCCCAGAATTATTGAATTTACTAAAATGCGTGATCATAGTCTTAATGATCAAGGTTTTATTTTAGCAGAGTCTGAAAAACTTTTTTTGCAATTTAAAGCAAGTGAGAAAAAGTTTTTAAAAGTTCTTTCTACAAAGGAATTTGCATTAAGATATAATTTATCTGGTGATAATATTTTTACTGCTTCTAAAGATATCTTAGAAAAAATTGCCGGTTTTAAAATTCATTTTGAAGTAATTTTTCTTGCGGAAAAACCTCACGATCAAAGCCTTAATAAACTTGATGACAGAATTATCCTTCTAAATGGATTAAGTTCTCCAGAAAATGTTGGAAGCATTGTTCGCTCTGCTGCTGCTTTCAATGTGAACTCAATTATTACTGATGAAAAATGTTGCTCCCCCTTTTTAAGAAGATGTATCCGTGTTTCAATGGGCAATATATTTTCTATGCGCACTTTTCACTCTGCTAATATAAGATCTGATTTAGTAACACTTAAGGCTTTGGGATATACTATTATTTCAACGGCAAATATAGAACGCTCAGTTAATTTAACAAATTATAATTTTCCCGCTAAGTGTGTGCTGATAATAGGTAGCGAGGGCCATGGAGTTGATCAAGATATTTTAGATAATTCTGACATTATTTTAAAAATTCAAATTAATCCGCAAGTTGCCCATCTTAATGCGGCCAATGCTGCTGCGATTTTTCTTTCTCACTTAAATTAATTATAAAAAAAAAGGGAGCCGAAGCTCCCTTTTTTTATCTTATTTAATTTTAAAAAATTACACAAGGAATGTAGAAATTAGAGCGAAAATTACAAGTGATTCCATAAGTGCAAGAGCAAGAATCATTGGAGTTTGAATCTTGTCAGCAGCAGCTGGGTTTCTTGCAATTCCTTCTAGAGCAACAGCTGCTGCTTTAGATTGACCTTGAGTTCCACCATATACAGCAAGACCTAAAGCTAAGAAGTAAGCAAAGTACTTAGTTGCTTTTTCAGTTCCGAACCATCCGCCTGTTCCAGCAGTAGCAGCTTCAGCTTGAGCGAAAGCAGATGCTGAAGTTAGAGCAAAGAACATAACTGCAGATAAAATTTTAGACATAAGAGACTCCTACAAAAAGTTAATAATATGGTTTTTACTAGTGATGAGCTGCGTGTTCACCATGATCTTGGTGAGCAGTAGCTAAACTAACATAGACCATCGATAGCATTATAAAAACGTAAGCTTGAATAAATGAAACTAAAAGCCCAAGTAGCATAAATACTACTGGTACACCAAGTGGTGCTAAGTTTGAAAAAGTACTTAATACTGTATGGTCTCCATACATGTTTCCGTATAAACGAAGTGCTAAAGATATTGGGCGAATACATACTGAAATTATTTCAATTGGAAAAATAAGAATGGCCATGTACCAAAGTGGTCCAGCAAAATGTTTTAAATAGTTCAATGTACCAGCTTCTTTACAGCCCTTTATATTGAAATATAAAAATGAAAAAACACCCAAGGCCAGAGTTGTATTTATTGATTCTGTAGGAGGAAGAAACCCTGGAATCAAACCAATAGCATTTGATAAAAAGATCAATATAAAAATTGTAGCTACGAATGAAAAATATTTTGGAGCTTCTTTTTCGCCCAAAACAGCACGACACTGAGTCATAATAAACGATCCGTACATTTCAGCGATATTTTTAAAAGTTATTCCCTTATCTGGAACAACTGATGCATCCATATCGGCCGTCTTGCTTCTATAAACAAATCCAGCTACGACTAGCAAAACACCAATGAGTAAAAATGTTAAAACGTGCTCAAAATGATGAATTTCATTGTGGTGGAATATTTCTTCTACACCAGTTGCTTTTGCAACTTGAGAAAGCCAAGTAAATCCTTCGCTGGCTTGTGCCTGAGAAGCAAAACTTGAAAACATTGAACATAAGAAAGCTAACTTGAAGAATTTTTTCATTTATTAAGATCCTTTTTCCACACTTACAGTTTCTTTTTCAAAACTTAGGTAGAGGACAACTATTTGTAATACATAAATTAATACAGGAATTATTATCCTTTTCCCCATTATTTGTACACCAAAACTTAGTACGCCCACGACTAAAACTAATTTTCCAATGGTCATTAATGTGACTAAATACTTATTTTTTTGAACTTGCGTAGCCGCACCTTCAGACATTCTTCTAACTACTGATATCAACATCCAGTGATTTGCGCAGGTGGCCATGAAAACCAAT
This sequence comes from Bacteriovorax sp., assembly GCA_030654205.1. Classification (GTDB taxonomy): domain Bacteria; phylum Bdellovibrionota; class Bacteriovoracia; order Bacteriovoracales; family Bacteriovoracaceae; genus Bacteriovorax. Next base: position 1,140 of record JAURXW010000300.1, on the reverse strand, counting down.
ATAATTACTAAATATTCTTGGATCGATCTTGCCGCGAAATAGGATAAGCCCAAAAGTATGATTGAATATATTACGTATTTATTGAGATTAATTTTTGCGCTTGTAAGCATAGTAAACCATCATGAAAAGCATATTGCCTATAATTGCTAAAAAAAGAAAAACTGCTTGAGTCTGAGTTATTATATGCATTTTCGCTAATTGCATAGACCCCCAGACCGCTACAAAAATAATAGAAGGTAAACTCATGGCCAAACCCATGATTTGTAACCATTTTTTATTTTTCATATTATCTCCGTCTCGAGACACGTCTTTCATATAGAGCAGTTAATCGATTTTGAATAACGTCTGGGTTTGGATAATCATTTGCGATTGAATAGTAAATATCATAGGCCATTTTTAAATTTTCAGTAGATTCATATATATTTGCCACTAAGAATTTTGCCTGCACAATATATTCTTTTTTAGTTTCTCTTTTTAAATACTCTGACCACACAAATAATGCTTTGTTAAAATCTTTTTTCTCAAAATATATTAATCCCAAATAATAAAATGATCTTATGAAAAATTCATGATTAGGATCTGTTTGAATTTGAGTTAATTGTTTTATCGCATTTTCACTATCACTTAAATAATAGTATGAAAGCGCTATTTGCAACTGAAAGTAATCATATCTTTTAAGTTTAGGTGTAAACTCTGAGAGTTTTGTATAATTCTTAATCGCATCTTTATATTTTTTGCTATAATTATAATTAATTTCTGCTAATTTTTCTTCAGTCTTAATTAGCCATAATGGGTCTTCTGTTAAATCTTTTACTTCATTGTAGTAATAAATTGATTTCTTATATTCACCCAAATAAATCGAATAAAGTTCACCTAATTGATAACATATTTTTAATCGCAGCTCAGGACCGGGGTTACTTTTTAAAATATCTTCATATAGATAGGCTGCCTTATTGTATTTTTGTTCCGTAATATAATTTTGGGCATCAATGATTTTGCGATTAATTGGCGGCGTAAAATCGCATGAGACAATAAAAGAAACAAAAAGAAGGGTAGTGGTTAAAACCACTACCCGTGTATATGATTTAATATTTAAATTATTCAGTTTTTGGTGCATCATTTACTTCTGCACCCTCAATT
>JAURXW010000288.1 GCA_030654205.1 Bacteriovorax sp. | reverse complement strand
AATTGATGATATAAAATTGCAATCTATTAGTGTCAGCGGAAGTATGCAGAATTCTGAAAAAAAGTGCGACTCTATTACAAGCAAAATAAATGATTTTTATAATCATTTAAGTTCAGCAGATACGAAAAACTCAATTGCAGTTAAGCGTATTTTTGGAACAAATGAACAAATATTCATGAGTTTAGCAAAGTTGGATCATGTTGTTTGGAAAATTAATACATATTTATCAGTAATCAATAACAAGCCAGTTTTTGATTTTGTTGATCATCATAATTGTAGACTTGGAAAATGGTATGAAAAGGGTGAAGGGTTTGAAAATTTTTCTAAATTACCATCTTATAAAAATATGGAATTACCACATTCTGAAGTTCACGAAAGTACTCATAAAATATTTGACCTGCTAAATAAAGATGCTGATTATTCTGAAGTTTCAAAATATATCGATTTAATGGAACAAGGCTCTAAGGGTGTATTTGATTATCTTGATAAAATATTAAAAGAGAAAAAGTAACACTATTAAGTAGAAGTGCTTTTAGGCTAGACTTATTATTCTTAAATATAAAATTATTGCCTTAAGTTAGAGTGGCGATTAGATTCGTCACTCTATTAATTATTTTTCTACTTAAGCCTTAGCTGCAAAAGATGTACACCACCCACAATTCGTAACATATTTCATTCCCATCATTGTACATGGGGCATAACCTCCGTCTGCTTTTGCGGCGTTGTAGAATTTACATGTGCCACATTTTGAACCAGCTTTAAATTTAGGGTTTTTTGAAGTTTTTGCGTCAACAACATATTGAAGTGTTTTTCCCATACCTTCTAATGGGTTTGCAATTGCTTTTCCAGCAGGTCCGGTAGTTGGACATGAGTCAGCAGCAAGAGATGAAGTAACTTTAGTAAGTAATGGAACTACTGCTACAGCTGTTGCAGCAAGTTTAAAAAATGAACGGCGCGAAAATTTACTTTTTTCCACATAGACTCCTTATTTATAATTAGTGAGATTTAAACATCATTTTGAGCATTTTTATATTGATTACGATAAATCGATAGATTTGCCATGGGATAAAACTCCTCATGAAAACCGTACTTTTATTAGGACGTAGGTAATATTTTTTTTCTTTTGTTGTCATGTAATCTCCTTATTCTGGAATTATCCACCAAAATAATTTTGCTTTTGCTTTATATATAAATAATGTGTGAAGTAGTCTTTTTATCCAATGTCCTGCACGTCCAATTTCTCCAAATGTACTTTTGATATCTCTACCAGTTTCAGGGTATTTTTCAAAATTTGGTACGATGGGATTCATCGTTATTGATACTGCTGACCCTTTAGTAAAGCCGGCACCAATCGATGCAATACAAGCGGCACCAAGTTCTGCCATTGAAGCAGAACGAGGGGGATTGTTATTTCCTAAAATTTGATCTGCTATGTTTCGTGCAACAATTCTTCCCATGATAGCTGAGGGCATTCCAGTTCTTGGAGGAGAGGGGGTTATAACAGTCCCGTTGATAGTTTTCCTAGGTTCTGAAATTTGATGAGGAGGTGCGAAAGCAATTCCTACTGCAAATAGATTTTTGTATGTTGGATTTTGATAATATTTAGGCCAATCACTTGCTTTCCAGTCTTGATATTTTTTTGCAGAATAATCAGCATCAACCTTCATAAACTGATTTGGAGTAAAGATTTGTTCACTAATTTCTACGCCATCTTTGTTAAAAGTTTTAAGAAGATGTCCCTGGAATGGTGGAAGTAACATCGCAAAATCATAATTTAATGTAGAAGTTGATCCATCAAGGGATTCATATTCAATTTGAGTTTCAGTTATGTTTTTTACGTGAGCACCTAAAATCCATTCTATATTTTGTTCAGTAAATAATGACTCGGCCATGATGTTAGAAGGAGTGATATAGCCCGCCATTTCAAGTTGAATTCCATCAACTCCAAAATCTCCTAATTCAGCTTCATTTGAAAGGTAAATGAGTCGTGCATTATCTCGAACATTATTTCTACGTAATTCGGTATCTACATTGAATACATATTCAAATGCAGCACCTTCACATGTACATGTTCCATGACCCATTCCAATAACCAGTGTTAGCTTTTTCCCTTTTTTCATTTCTTCAATATGTGATTTTAATTTTGCCCCGGCATGTGTTGCGTGATTGGCGGTGCAGACTGAGTATGTATGAAAATCAGGTCCTAAACCTTTGGTTGCTCCGAAGTTAAGTTTTGGTCCCGTAGCGTTGATTAGATAATCATAATAAAGATTATTTTTCTCACCTTTTGATTTTTCGTCAGTTGCTTCATATATTATAAAAGATTTTTGATTGTCTTTAGTACCTTCTGGATATAGCTCAATACCTTTTCCCCGTATAAAGTTGATCTCTTCTTTTTTATAAACTGGAAGGAGTGGAAACAGAACGTCTGATTCACTCATTTGATTGACACCTACCCAAATGTTAGAGGGAATCCAATTATAGTCTTTTTCTGGTGAAACGACAGTGATGTCTGCCTTATCTTTAAGGTATTTCTTGGCATATAGAGCAGCGGTATGACCTGAGACTCCGGCACCTAGGATGACAATCTTTTTTCTTTCCATTAATCTCTCCAATTAATTATCCTACTAATCCTTACAATGATATCATTGTTTAAATAATACTTAAATTATTGGAAAAGTAATATGTCGCAAGACATACTTCTTTATAAAAATGAGTGATAAATTATATTCTGAAAAGTTATCTAATAAAATCTCCAAAATCTTTGGTGAAAGTGTTGATTTTACTATTGATCAAAGATTTTTCCGATTTGGCAGGGGAGATATTATTTTCAATGAATCCGATGAAGCCCATTCACTTTATTTTATGGAAACGGGATTGGTCGGAATTATTAAAACAACTGAAACAGGTTCAGATTATATTTTAAGATTGCATGGAGAAGAGGAGTTTTTTGGATATCGTTCCTTTTTTTCAGACAAAAAATATTATGCTACGGCCATGTCAATTGAAGAGAGTACTATCGTTAGAATTTCGATGAAATCAGGTGATGAACTTTTCAGTAATAATAATTTTTTGAAATTTCTTCTAAGTGACTTGAGTGAAAAAATGTTAATAACCGAGAAGCGCTTTACAAGCTCTTTTGATAGAGATGTTAAATTGAGGATTGCCGAAGCTTTAGTTTTTCTTTCGACAAGATATCCCGAACATCGTTGGACGAAAAAAGAAATTGCTGAATTTTGTGGTTCAACAACTTCTACGGTTATCAGATCTATGTCTGAATTTGAAAAATTAGGATTAATTGACCAGTCAGGGAGCACCGTGAATATTCCTTCAATTACAGCTTTGTTAAAAAAGTTTGGAGCATTTGATGGATAATTTTAAAATTCAAGAATTCGATATTGTCATTATTGGTGGAGGCGCTGGCGGTCTTGCTTCGGCCAATCGTCTTTTTCGAAAAAATAAAAAACTTAAAATTTGCTTAATCGAAAATGAAATTTTTCATAAATGCATTCCACAATTGTTTTATAGTCTTTTTGGGACGACTAAAAATAATAAGTTTTCTATGCCAATTTCAAAACTAATTCCTAAGGAAATTTTTTGGATAAAAAAAGCAGTCACTAAAATTAGTCCTGAAAATTCTAGCGTCTTACTTGATAATCTACAGGAAATTAAATATAAAGCACTTATTGTAGCTGTTGGAGCAAGACATAACTTTGATTTAATTAAAGGATACGAAAAAGAAAGAGAACTTGGTCGGGCAATTAGTATTTATGATTATCAGACCTATCCAAATTTAAAAAATATTATTGAAAACTCAAAGCTTCAAGATATTATATTTACTTACCCTAAAGGAGTTGTGAAATGTCCTGGAGTTACCTTTAAAATTTTATTTTTATGGAAAGAGAAGTCGAATTCACTTTTTCACTTTTTCACTGGAAGACAATCCATCTTTCCAATTCCATATTATGCAAATTTAATAAAAAAACAATTATTTACTGAAAATATTAATTCAAAATTTAATAACGAACTCATTTCTCTTCAAGACTCAAACGCTACATTTGGACTTTTTGATATTGACCAATTAGTAGATAAAGTAATTGTAGATTATGATTTTATTCATGTTACACCGAGTGTTTCTGCTCCTAGTTTAATTACAAATTCAACTCTTGTGGATTCAACTGGTAACTGGCTTGATGTAGACGCAAAAACTCTTCAAAATCCGAGATTTAAAAATGTATTTGGCGTTGGGGATGTATGTTCAACCCTTAACACGAAAACAGCAACAGCAGCTTTTTATCAGTCTAAAATCTGTTCAGAAAATGTCTTATGCTTTTTGGAGGGAAAAAGCCTAAGCTCTATGTATGATGGTTTTAGCTTATGCCCCTTAATTCTTCAATCTGGAAAAGCTTTAATGGCGCAATTTAATTACGATGAATTCCCAATTAAAAAACTTCCATTTATTCAACCGAGAGCAGAAAGTAGATTAAATTGGTTATTTATCAAGTATGTATACCCACGTCTTTACTGGCGCTTGGGAGTTAAGGGTAGAATGCCATTTTAATTTTTATCGATTGATATGTTCACCGACATAATCGTATTTTACAAATTAACATATTATCAATTGGTGGAGATAATATGAATATAAAACATTCCTTGAATCGACGTGAGTTTTTTAGCTATATAACCGTAGGGTGGATTGCCTTCATTTCATCTGTTTCGATGCTAGGAGCTTTTGTTTTTCGTTTTATTAATCCCAATGTTAATTTTGAACCTGTACAAGATTTTATTGCTGGGAAACCAACTGATTTTAAAGATGGTGTAGATGAGCGATTTAAAGAAATGTATGGAGTATGGTTATTCAAAAGTGATGGAAAATTAGTAGCAATGTCTAATATCTGTACCCATTTGGGATGTATTCCAAATTGGCAACCAGCTGAAGGTAAATTTAAATGCCCTTGTCACGGTTCGGGATATTATCCAAATGGAATTAATTTTGAGGGGCCTGCCCCAAGACCATTAGAAAGATTTTCTATTACTCTTACTCCAAACGGTGACATTAAAATAGATAAGACCAAAGTATTTCGATTTGAGAAAGATCAATGGGACAATTCTGAGTCTTATATAGATGTATAATAGTTTTATGAAAATTAGAAAATATACAAATATACAAAAACTTTTTACGGCTATCTTAATCTCATTTGTATTAAAAAAATCGTTAAAGTTTATTTTTAAATTTGATCCATGGACCAATCGGATTATTAATTTTGTCATGGCCATTTCAATTTTTATATTTGTCGTAAAAGTTTATAGAACTAGGAATAAAATTTATGAGCATTGAGGTCCTTTCAAGAATGCAGTTTGCATTTACAGCAATGTTTCATTATATTTTCCCTCCTTTTAGTATTGGTTTGGGGCTTTTACTTGTCATTTTTGAATCAATATATATTTGGACTAAAGATCCACTTTACGAAAAAATAACTAAGTTCTGGATTAAAATCTTCGCCGCTAATTTTTCTTTAGGTGTAGCAACCGGAATTGTTTTGGAATTTGAATTTGGAACTAATTGGTCAAGATATTCAAGATTCGTTGGTGATGTTTTTGGTTCTCCTTTGGCGGCGGAAGGAATTTTTGCTTTTTTTTTAGAATCTGGATTTCTCGCAATACTTCTTTTTGGATGGGACAGGGTTAAACCAAGAGTCCATTGGTTTTCAACTTTAATGGTTGCCCTTGGTTCAATGATGTCTGCTTTTTGGATTATTGTCGCAAATTCTTGGCAACAAACGCCTGTAGCTTATAAAATAGTTCAAGCAAATGGCGCTTCACGGGCCGTAATAACAGATTTTTGGCAAGTTGTTTTCAATCCTTCTACAATGCCTAGATTTCTTCATGCAGTAGTGGGAAGTTATATCCAAGGTTCTTTCCTAGTAATTAGTATTTCTGCATATTACTTACTTAAAAATAAGCATTTAGAATTTGCAAAAAAATCTATTTTTATTGCCTTAACTGTTGCGGGTCTCTCAAGTGTCATTCAGCCATTAATCGGTCACTGGCATGCTGTTATCGTAGCTGAACATCAACCAGCGAAGCTAGCGGCATTCGAAGGACTCTTTGAGTCTAGAAAGTATGCCCCATTAAGCCTTGTTGGTTGGGTTGATGTAAAAAATGAAAAATCTTATGTTTTGTCTATTCCGAGTGGACTAAGTCTTTTGCTTTCTGGGAAATCTGATCATTACGTTAAAGGGTTAAAAGATTTTCCGAAATCTGATTGGCCAAGTATTAATCAGGTGTTTCAAAGTTATCATTTGATGGTTGCCCTTGGAATGTTATTTGTTTTGGTAAGTTTTATTTCTCTTTATTGGCATTACAAGAAAATATTGTATCAAAAAAGATGGTTGATGAAGTTTTATGTATTTAGTGTCGTCTTACCCGTCATTGCCAATCAAGCGGGTTGGTTTTCAGCAGAGAGAGGAAGGCAACCTTGGATTGTGCAGGGACTACTACGTACAGCAGAAGGATTCTCACCAAATTTACAATCCTATGAGATTATTATTTCCCTAGTGCTATTTGCTCTTACTTATTTGCTCCTACTTTTTTCATGGATATATATTTTAAATAAAGAAATTCAGCATGGGCCAGAACATATTCACACAATTCCTAGTCATGATACGGAAAAAAAGTTTTTAGATGCCGCCATTGATCTCAAAAAGGAAAAGCATGGATTTTAATATAATTTGGTATATCATTATTGGAATTTTATTAATGGGATATGCTGTACTGGATGGCTTCGATTTAGGAGTTGGGGCACTTCATCTTTTTGCTAAAACAGACTATGAAAGAAGAATAGTCATAAATGCCATAGGTCCTGTGTGGGATGGTAACGAAGTTTGGCTTGTTACAGCGGGTGGTGCTTTGTTTGCGGCATTTCCAGAAGTGTATGCAACAGCATTTTCTAGTTTTTATCTTCCATTGATGTTTGTTTTATTTGCACTTATCTTCAGAGCAGTTTCAATAGAATTTAGAAGCAAAGAAGAATCACGAAC
>JAURXW010000199.1 GCA_030654205.1 Bacteriovorax sp. | reverse complement strand
TTTTTGTGATGAGATTCTTCCTTTTCCTCCAGGGCATTTTTATGATGGTAATGAGTTTCATTCATTCCTTGATTTAACACTTGTTGATCACTATCACACGCTTGGTTATCCAGAAATATTGAGAGGAATAAATACACGTTTGGTTTCTGCTATTAAAAAAAGACTTCAATCAGATGCTGAAGTCGGTTTTCTTTTAAGTGGTGGCCTGGATTCAAGTTTAGTTTGCGCTATTGCACAAAATTTAAATCCAAAAAAACCAATACGCACTTTCTCTATTGGAATGACTGACGATGCGATTGATTCAAAATACGCTCAAGATGTTGCAAACTTTATTGGGTCCAATCACACCAATGTTTCCATGACGACTAAGGATGTATTAGAGGCCCTAAATGATGTTATTTATCACTTAGAAACTTGGGACATAACCACAGTAAGAGCTTCAATCGGAATGTATTTGGTGTGTAAATACATCCGAGAAAATACTAAAATTAAAGTTTTATTAACTGGTGAAGTAAGTGACGAGCTTTTTGGATATAAGTATACTGATTTTGCACCTAGTGCAGAAGAATTTCAAAATGAAGCGGCCAAAAGAATTAAAGAGCTTTATCTTTATGATGTACTTCGTGCCGACCGATGTATTTCGGCCCATTCGATTGAAGCGCGCGTCCCTTTTAGCGACAGTGACTTCGTGCAATTTGTAATGAAAATTAATCCTGATTTAAAAATGAATACAACAGGTACTGGAAAATTTATTTTAAGAGAAGCTTTCAAGGAAGATTGTATTCTGCCAGATCATATTTTATGGCGTGAAAAAGCCGCCTTTTCCGATGCCGTAGGCCACAGTATGGTAGATGAACTAAAAGCATGCGCAGAGAAAAATTATAGTGCTGAAGATTTAAAAATGGCCGCCACTAAATATCCTTATAAAACACCTTTTACCAAAGAGTCTCTTATGTACCGAGACATTTTTGAGAGTTTTTATCCTAATAGAGCTGAGTTGATTCCAGATTTTTGGATGCCAAATTCTTCTTGGGAAAATTGTCAGGTCAGCGATCCAAGTGCGAGAGTATTGCCTAATTATGGAAAAAGTGGAGCCTGAGCAAACTATGACTTATAAGACAGTTTTTCAAAATGAACATTTTATAATTGTCGATAAAGCGGCCAATGTTTTAAGCGTTCCCTCTAGAATGGGTATTGAGGACAATAGGCCATGCCTAGGGCATATACTGCAACTTGATTTAGGTCAGACCATTTATCCTGTTCATCGCCTTGATTTTGAAGTTTCAGGCTTAATTATTTTCGCTCTCACAAAAAAGGCCCAAAGTTCTTCCAATACATGGTTTGAAAATAAATCGATTTCAAAAGTATATAGTGCCCTGACTGTGTCCAGTAAAGTTTTCACTATTGGTGAGACCTATGAGTGGAAATGTATACTATTAAGGGGGAAAAAACGGGCCTATGAGTCTCCTCATGGTAAAGAAAGTCTTACTCGTGCTAGATTAGTGTCAGTCGATGAGTCTGGACAGGCGTTATGGGAATTAAGGCCAATCACAGGACGATCTCATCAACTTCGATATGAGCTTTTTAGACATGGTGAAGTTATAATCGGCGATAGTTTGTATGGTTCAACAGAGAAATTTACCAATGAGGCAATTGCACTTAGGGCCTATCAAATTGATTTTGGAAAAGTTGTTAATCGCGAAGAATTTAAATTGCCAGAAATAATTTCTATAAAAAGTTTTTAAAAGAATTGCCATCGTCTTGTGTTTATCTTTATAATTATTTTACTAGGGTATTTTTTTTACTATGAGGGTGAAAAATGGCAAACGTGAAATGCTTTTTTAAAAAGCAGTTTTCCTTTCTGGTTATCTTGATTGCAGCATTCGGGACAGGTTTTTCTTTTCAAGCAAAAGCAGAAACAAATCCACAAATGATCAATCTAAATATGCAGTTTAAGGCGAAAAATCAAATATTAAAATCTGATCTTGCTATGCCATTTTATCAAACGGCTGAGCTTGAAAAGCATTTTGACAATAAAAATGTCCTAATCGAAGTTAATCCACGCCGTGGAAAAAACAGTAATGAAATTACCATCGAAATGAAATTTTTTAAAACTAGTGGCTCTAAAGCTTTTGCCAAAAAAGATATTATTGCCAAGTTAGGTGAAGAATCAAAGATCACGGTGAAAGGTATGACTGTAAAAGTAACTCCAATCCTTTAATTTTATTTAAATAATTTTTGAATATGTTCAAATAAGGGAATGAGCTCCAAGCTTATAAGTGCCACAACTATTAATTCTAAAATATGACTTCTGCGATGATTAATATTATCAAGCAGAAGTTTGCAGATATCTGCTAGGTTTTCAAGTTTATTGTCGATGCTTGATTGCCAGTCGTTGAATCTAAATTTACTCGAGGCCATTCTAAAAACTACTGAGTGGTATAAATCTCCGATAACTTTTAATGAATTTTCCACCGTCTCAACTATTTCGGCAATTTCAATATAGCGCTGGCCTGCTTCAAGTGCCAGATCAGTATAGCGGCTAGAGAAAATATTCATTTCTTTTAGTTCAATCGCCGAGTATATTTCACGCAATTTTTTATCCAGTAAATCATCATAATAGCGCATTTCGAGCAACTGGCTTAGGGCAAATTCTATAACGTCGGGTATGTCTAATGATCCACTTGGCTCAATAATAAAGGCCGAGTTCCAGTCGATTACGGCCAAATCGTTTTTGTAATACTGAAGCTTGCTTTCATATAGTCGAACATATATTTGAGGAGATAAAGTATATTTTTCTTCTGTTAAAATTAAAGCCGCAATATCTTCTTGGTCTAAGATTTGAGAAGCATCGGCATAGTCGTTTGCGAATTTTTCGATAAAATATAAAATAAAATCTTCGTTAACCTCAGTGTCTTTAATTTCGTTAATCTTTCCGATGGCCTCTTGGATTTGATGGCTCAGCTCCAGGGCCTTGGCACGAGCATAATTTTCTAGATCTTCGTAATGTTGAATTAATTTTGACAACTCTCTGAGGCCATCAATACTCGTTCCTGCTGGAATATTATATTCAAAAGTAATAGACAAAGTTCCGAAGTCCCAAAGCTTGGCGCTCATTTCACATGAAAATTCTTGGCCTTGATCTTTATAAGTATAATTTCCGATAATGATGCTCAACGGATCATTGGAAACAATTACCGCCTGACGATTTATTTTTTTTAAACGAAATTTTGATCTCGATGTTGTCGCATCTGCCAAAATCTTTCCGGCCTTTTCGAGATCTACTTCCTCACCGATATCATAGACTCGATAGACTAATATGCGGCCTTTAGTGATGGTATTGGGGTTTGTGCTCATGTTTAAATTCTAACATATTCAGATTGTTTAGGAATGTGAGAAAATTCTGACCCATTATGGCTTAATATTTGAGTTTTTTAATGATATAGTCGCTTAAAACGCTCAGGAAACAATACAAATATCAAAGCTAAATTGCGAGACCAAATGACCACTGAAGGAATAGAGCAAAGAATTGAAAAATTAAAAAGTGACTTCAAAAATTTTGATGAATGGGAAGCTCGTTACAAGCACCTTATTGAGCTCGGTAAAAAGATGCCAACCATGCCTGATATTTATAAAATAGAAGAAAATAAAATCAAGGGCTGTCAGTCGCAAGTTTGGCTTCATGCTGAGCTTGTTGGTGATAAAGTTCACTTTAGTGCAGACAGTGATGCTTCAATTGTAAAAGGTGTAATCGCACTTTTGGTTTATGTTTATTCTGAAGCCTCACCAGATGAAATCTTAATGACTAAACCAACATTTCTAGAAGACATTGGTCTTCGTGAACACTTATCCATGAGCCGGGCCAACGGCCTAGCTTCAATGGTTAAGCAAATTTCATTTTACGCCATGGCATTTAAAGTAAAAATTCAGATGAGTAATCAAAGTAGATAATAAAGAGGATAATATATGTTAAATATTTCACGCCCAAGAAGAAATCGCCAAACAAATGCAATCAGAAATTTAATACGTGAAACTCATCTTTCTACACATGATTTAATTGCGCCTTTATTTGTGATTGAAGGAAAAAATATTTCTGAACCTATTCATTCAATGCCCGGAATTTCTCGTTTGTCCGTCGATCTATTGGTCAAAGAATGTAAAATACTTTTTGATTTAGGAATTCCTTGTGTGTCTTTATTTCCAGCAATCGATAATAAATTAAAAGATAGCAGGGCCAGTGAAGCGTATAATCCTCACGGGCTCTATCAAGTGGCGATTAAAGAAGTTAAAAGTGCTCTGCCTGATTTGCTTGTCATGACTGATGTCGCGCTTGATCCTTATTCAAGTGATGGACATGACGGTCTCGTCGATCCCAGAAATGGTGAAATCTTAAATGATGCAACTCTTGAAGTCTTAGCGAAAATGGCCATCGTTCAAGCAAAATCTGGATCAGATATTTTAGGTCCATCTGATATGATGGATGGAAGAGTTGGTTTTATTAGAGACGCTCTTGATGAAGAAAATTTATCTAAGGCCGCCATCATGTCATACGCGGCCAAATACGCCTCGGCTTTTTATGGACCATTTAGAGATGCACTTGGATCTGCTCCAAAAAAAGGTGATAAAAAATCTTATCAAATGGATTATGCCAATGTTCGAGAGGCCTTACGTGAAGCTTATTTAGACGAATCAGAAGGCGCAGATATCTTGATGGTAAAACCTGGGCTACCTTATTTAGATGTAATTAAAACTCTACGCGATAATACCACCCTGCCTCTTGCTGCCTATAATGTCAGTGGAGAGTACGCGATGGTTAAGGCCGCTGCGGAAAAAGGATGGATTGATGGTGAAAAAGTTATGATCGAAATGCTCTGGAGTTTTAAGCGTGCTGGTGCAGATATGGTTCTTACTTATTTTGCCAAAGAAGCTGCCTTGATTCTTCAAAAAAATTAAATTCCAGGGATCTTGGTAATTCGCATAACTTTTTCAAAAGTATTTAGGTAAGAATTTGATAAATGTCTGGACTTCAGACACTGAGTTTCTTCATTGAAGAAAAAATCATCTGCGCCTTGGATTAAAATTCCTTCAACTTTTCCGGTATTTTTATTAAATACAGGGGAGCCGGAACTACCAGAATAAGCATCTAGATTGGCCGTAAAATAGTTACTTCTTAAAAGCCACGATTGAACCTTGTGTTCACGTTCAATTTTGTTCATGCGCGAAACGCGTGCTCCATCAGTAATTTTCATCGGCAGACCCATTGGATGACCGATAACTAATAATGGAGTATCAGTCCTAACAATTCCAAATTTTCGACGCACCAGTGGTTTTCGATTTAAAACCACTCGATCAAGTTCAATAACTGCATAGTCATTAACTTCAGTTTTAGAATAAATATATTTTTGTGCAATTATTCTTTTACAGCTATAAACATTGTCTTTGTTGAATTGAGTAACACCTTCTTTAAAATCAAAAACCCATTTATTTGATGAACACTCCGACTGGTTAAACATACAATGGCCGGCCGTCACTAATTTATTAGGGGCAATTAAAAATCCAGAGCAATCACCGACACTGTATTGATCAACAAATTTTTCGGTAGAACAAATATTGGGTACTGCCTGACTGAGCTTTCTAAATGGAAAATTTAAGAATGAAGTATTATCTCTATCCTCAGAAAGTCGTCTACTGGGAACTCTGAGGGCCACAGCAGAGGATTTATCTATAAAATCATTATCAGCATATTCATCAGCTTCATAGCGGTCATCAAGGCCATAGATTAAATCAGTATTCTCAAACGATATATTAGCAGCATGGACTCGCGTGCCCATTGCTAAAACAATGACTAAAGTGACTAATAATTTAAACCTGTAAATTTGCATTAAAAACCTCAAGCAAGATCTACACTTAGATTTGAA
>JAURXW010000284.1 GCA_030654205.1 Bacteriovorax sp. | reverse complement strand
ATTGAAAGATCGGGAGTTACAACCTGAATTTTTTCTAAAATATTACTCCATTCGTCCATCACATCTTTTAAGATGTGATCAATGTTTTGATTATTAATTTTTTCAATTAAAGATTGGATTTCCGTAGTATTTTCAGCTTGCCCTAAAACCATAACGACTGTTATTTCTTCGTTCGGCATTAAGATTATGTCTTTCCTTAATGCCGCACAATTATCTAATCCCGCCCCAATTAATTGATTAAAATCTGTGTTCTTAATTAATGCTAAAGGACGACTCAAATTTCCATTTCTTCCTATGAACTCTACCCTGCTGGCCGTCCATGAATTATTACCTCCCAAGATATTGGCAAAGGCCATCCTCCTTCCAAATTCTAAATTCCATGGATTATAACAAAGTATACTTTTACTTTGTTCATCGTAATCACTTATTAAATGTGCTGATGTATTGGATCTCGAAAACCCTAACACCCATTCAACGTAAGAAGTAATGCTAAGATTACGTTTAAAATTTGATTCATTTCTCAAAGTCAATTTAGAAATTTTAACTGTTAGATCTTTATGAACGTATTGAACTAGCGTGCTATGAATTCCTTGATTTCTCAAATCAAACTGACTGTAGCCTTGACCATGCTTTACAAGATATTCAGCATTCAATACACGAATAGGTGAAATAGTTGGACTCCATAATTCAGAACGATCGTTATCAAAAATATAGAAACACTCGCCAGTTGAATCACACACTGAATCATTTGACCAAGGTGTAAGCTGATTTTCACGACTATTGATGGCCCAAGTTGACCCTGCTCCACTTTCTGAGACATGAAAGCCAAACTTCGGATTAGCGATGACATTTATCCATGGCGCTGGAGTTGATTCGTTATTGGTTAAATGAATGAGATATTCTTTTCCGTTGTTAGCAAACCCCCCCAGACCATTATAAAATTCCAAAGGTGGAATCGATTTAATTTTATCTGATACTTTTGCTTGTGAGGTTCGAATTTGGGGATTTGAAAAAACTTTATCTAGTTTTCTAATCATTCTTCTGGCCTGTTCCGGCAAATTACCAAGGCGCCCTTCAAGCATAACTCTGGCCGATGATAGTAATAAATTTCTTTCATCCTTAGAAATAATGTCCGAACGAAGAAGAAATATTTTCCCCTTAGATTCTGTCTTATTTCTTCTAGACGTTAGCAGGCTTGCACTTACAAGTGCCTCTAGAGAATTTTGAAATTCTTGTGAGTAAGAATTTAATTTTTCATTAAGTATAATTAAATCGACGACTAGCCCCTTTGAATCCCAATATTCATGGGCCCTTAAAAGTTGTCGAACTAAAGGACGTTGATCTAAATCATCAACACATACAAGTACAATAGGATAATCTCCAGAAATACCATGGGCCCAAAGATTTACGACATTAAGAACATTCTTTTTTAAAATTTCACTAGAAACACGAAGAGAAGAATCAAGAAAAATAATTCGATTAGCTAGCTTTTGAAACAAATTAGCTTCACTATGTTCAATTCCGAGATAATGTAATTTTACCTGTGCTTGAGTCCAGGCTAAATTTGAAGCACGATCATATGATGATGCTTCATGAAACTTTTCAGATAACTTGATGACCTCTTCTCTTGATTTTGCCATGATTATTGAATAGGTAACTGTGGCAGTTGAGCCTGGTTCAATACGTACCTTTGTTCTAAAGCTCATAATTGGATCAAGTACTGACCCTATAGTATTTGATAAATTTTTTGTCTCAAGAGAAATTGGAGTATTGATTGAACGACCTCTACCAATAAAACGGGACCTGTCAGTTTCGTATTCAATATCACCTAATGCATTTGAATCAACAGCAATTACTTGGGCCATCCAAACAGATTCCTCGGTCTGGGCACGTGGCCTTCTCGAAGCAAGTAAAGTGGTAATTTCAGGAATATATTCCGTTTGTACAAAAAGATTAGAAAAACTAGGGTGAGCAATATCAGCTTCTTTTGCGTTGAGTACAACTTCAAAATAACTTGTAAGTTCAATGACTTTAACTTCTAGAGCATTGTTGTTCAGACTAATTCTTCGTATTTCAGTATTATCTTCAGGAGATATAAAGACTTCCAGCTGGGATGTAATCAAAAAATCTTGCCTCATAATTTTAGCTCGATCTTCAGTAAAAACTACTTCATATTTTTCTGGTTCAACACAGGTCGGTTGATAGCCCGCTGACCACACATTATCAGAATGAATATCGCGTAAAAAAATAAAATTTCCCCAATTATCTCTTGTAACATCCTCACGCCACCTATTAACTGCCAGATTTTTAAACTGACTATAGCCAGAACCAGCGGAAGTTAACATAACAGAGTATTCGCCATTTGAAAGAAGATGGGCCCTTGGAACTTTATAATGGGGAGAAAAATATTGGCGGAAAGTATTTTCGGATCCAGAATTTGAATGTTCAACTTTAACTGATTCCATTCTAGTTTTAGCAATTGCAATATTTTGAGGAATGCGCTCGTGCAATAAAAGTTCACTCGCCTGAATAATTGGTTCTCGATGAAAGCGCTTGAGCATTAAGCTGTCATGAATCATATTTGAAATTGAAACAAGTGACATTCCCTGATGGTGGGCCATATAAGTCTTAACCAATACAAATTCACATTTTTCAGGTATTCGCGTCTTAGTAAAATCTATGGACTCATAAAATCCATAATCCCCTTCCGCATTTAGTTTTAATAATCTTCTTAAATTTTTGACAGCTCCAGATGGATCATACATTCCAGCGAGTATAGTTGCGTAAGGAGAAATCACTAAATCTTTGCTCATTCCTCTTTTAAAAGCAAGATCAGGAACTCCAAAATTTGAGTATTGGTATGTCATATGCAAATCTCGTGCATTATAGGCCGATTCAGACATTCCCCATGGAATCGATTTATCTTTTCCATATTGAATTTGTTTTTTTACAATTAGACGGCAAGTTTGTTCCAGCAAGCTTGAAGATGGTGTGTGCATAACAAGTGAAGGCATTAAATATTCAAACATCGAACCAGACCAAGAAATGAGTGCAGCTCCTTTTTGTATTGAAGTAAGTGCCCGACCTAATCTAAACCAATGCTCAGGAGGTACATCACCTTTAGCAATAGCAATGAAACTCAAAAGCCGGGCTTCTGAAGCTAGCAAATCATAGTAGCTATCATCTAACGAAGCATCGGACATTCTATAGCCAATGGAAAACAGTTTTCTTGTTGTGTCGTAAAGAAAACTAAAATCCATTTCGTAAAACATTTCTCGGCAAAGATTGGCAATGCTTATTAACCTTTCTTGAATATCCTGGGTACTATTACTTGATTTGAACTGATAAAAATCACGAGCATGACTTTTAATTTCCGCTTCAATTAATATGGCCCAGTTATGGACTTCATTGTTTTCATTACGGTGTCTTTTACCACTATAAAGTTTGATCTCATCTAAGAGATATGTTGATCTAGATAATAATAATTCCCAATGCCCATTTTTATCTTTGATTTGTACATAAGGAGTTGAAAGTAGTTTAACTAAATCATTTAATACTGATGAAATATAAAAATCAGATTGTAATGAAAATGCTTGCAACAAAAGTCTTAGACTGTCTTGTATACCAAAAAGAATTTTAGCGGAATAATCGATTTCGACTCCAACACTACCGGCAACTTCCTCGCAGCTTTGGGCCACTGCTAGAAGATGTCCTGCTAAATTTCCATTATCGACAGAGGAAATGTAGCGCGGCTCAAGCGCATGACAATTAGTCGTATCGTACCAATTATAAAAATGACCATTATATTTTGGTAAATTCTTCATACTCCCGAGTGAAAGTTCCAGCCTTTCGACTAATTCATGTAGACCTATCCAGCCAAAATCTCTAGCTGTAATAACTGACATTAAATAAAGTCCAAAATTCGTGGGCGAGCTACGATGAGCAATTACGGTCTCAGGATCTTCCTGAAAATTATCAGGTGGAAGAAAATTTTCTTGCAAAGTAACAAATTCAGAAAAAAATCTCCAAATCTTACGTGCATTATTTCGTAATAAAAATATATCCGCATCACTTAAAGATACATTTTTAATTTCCTTAGGTGGTTGAGAAATTTTCCAAGCAATAAAAGGGGACAACCACCATAAAGAAAATAACCCAACCATCACTTTCCAATGAAATGGATTTATCACTAATAGGACAGTGAAAATTCCTAATATAACAATTTGCATTTTAAGCATTCGTTTTAAAAAACTATACAAACAAAGATTAGTATTAAATTTTGTTTGAGCGCTTGTAGTCCATTCCAGTAACTTTCTTTTTGTAACAGATAATCTTACAAAAGTTCTTACTATTGCGTCTATTTGCACCCATGAATTATAAGGTAAGAAAACAACATTCATCATCAAG
>JAURXW010000282.1 GCA_030654205.1 Bacteriovorax sp. | reverse complement strand
CAAAAAATTTTCCGCTTTCCCTATATGAAAAAATTACATGAAGCAAGGCCCTGCCGCACTTTGTTTACAGCTCGTAAACATGGTGGGGCAATTTCATGTTATAAATTGTCCATGGAAACAACGAACGCTTTTTACATTAACAAAATAAAAGAAGATTTATCTCTTAAGCAAAGAATGAATCCTCAATATTCACTGAGAGCTTATGCCAAGCACTTAGGAGTTCACTCATCTACGTTGAGCCAAATACTAAATGGAAAGCGTGCCCTGCCTTTAAAGAATGCCACGACAGTAGCAAGTAAGTTGAACCTAGGGCCTAAAGAGCGGACTCTTTTTATTGAGAGTTTATATAAATTAAAAACAAGCCTTGATGATATAAAAATTGATCAAAATGATGATCGATTTATGCTGGATGAATCGTATGCGAAAGTCATTGCAGAGTGGGAGCATTATGCAGTTATCACTTTATTTGATGTTGATGGATTTAGCGCCGACATTGTAGAAATATCTGGGCGTCTTGCCATTACTAAAAATAGAGCTGAAGTTGTTTTAAATAATCTTTTGACTTGTGGACTGGTAAAAATCTCTGCGGATGGAAAACTTGAAAAAGCTCACCCTAAGATTCGCACAACGGAAGATGTAACTTCAAAAGCATTAAAAGATTCACATATTGAAACCCTAGAAATGGGGAAAAATAAACTGGAAGAAATTGAGGTTGAGTTTAGAGATTTTTCAGCGATGACGATCGCCATGGATCTTGAGCGGATGCCGGAAGTCAAAACCATTATTAGAGAGTTCAGACAAAAGCTGTCTGCATTGCTTAGAGATGGAGAAAAAAAGGATGTTTGCCAGTTAGCAATTCAGTTTTATCCATTAACAAATTTTAAAAAACATTAGGAGAATTTTATGAAAAGTTTATTTATTTTAGGAATGGTACTTGTAAACGTTAGCGCATTTGCTGGAAATGAAAAAGGAAACGGCGGATTTTTATATTCGAGAACATCTAAAAAACTTTTAGATATTTCACAAGCTTCTTTATTAAATGAGCTTGACTCTGTTTTAAAGAAGAGAAATGAGTTGGTGTATAATTCTTCCGTATGTTCGAAACCTGTGGATTTTAGAGAACTCAATTCAGCCATTACAGATTTAACATACAGTTACGATGCAAAGCCAGTTGGAACTAATCCTGATGGAAAAGAGGAAAGAAAATACTTTCAAATTAATAATGAAAATAAAGTAGAAGCAACTGAGCTATACTTTGCATCGTTTGTAGACACTTATTTCAGATATAATGAAACAACAGAGTTAAATGAACAAAAAATAATTATTGCACCAGTGAGAGCGGCTATTATTCATGAATCACTTCACTTGTTTGGTTACAATGAAATGGAATCAAGAGCATGTACAAGTGAAATGATATCAGTATTAGAAAGTTATAATCCAACTAAACTTGAACAGGCAATAACTAAAACAATTCAGTTAAATATCAAACTCACTGAAGAGCGATTGATTAAATACGAATGTGTGACTACAAGAGATCTTGAAAATGCCAAACAGCTATCAAACTCAATTCATGGTTATGAATACTTAAGACAATATGGACGGAAAGTATTGAAATGTGTAGTAGACAAGTTTACTGCAAATGAAGGACAAATAACTTCTAAAAAGGGTTCAGCTAAAAATGGATCAGTTTTAATAATTACAAATCTAGGCCAAGTCATGAGTAAATCAGAAAACGTCGCTGCAGTTGCAAGCTACTTAAATGGTATAATGAAGTTTTCGTTTGAGATTGAATTACCTAAGAGCTCACTTTAAAAATAGAGAATTAATGTCAATTGGTAATCATTAAGAAAAAGATTAAAATAAATATTTCTAAGGCCAGAGAATTAAAATGTCTCTGGTCTTTTTTTGTTTCCGCTTAGCCTCCTTATAATTTTAAGGGTACAGATCAGAAATCGGGCTTTTTTATATCTTAAAATTCCTATAATTAAAAATTAATGTATCCTTCTTTTCGAAATCCCATTCACCTGAATAGAGAATAAATTTTGAAGTTTTATAATTATTTTCTTCAAATAATTGTCCAAACTTTGAAAGGCCCGCAAAAAAATCATCGTTAACAGTCATTCCAGATTTAATTTCAAAAAGGTTTACGACAGGGCTTTTTTTATAAACTAAATCGATCTCAACACCTTTAGCATCTCGCATATAATAAAATTTAACATCCTCTCCCTGATAGAGGTGTTCTTTCATAATATCGACGATCATCAGGTTTTCAAAAATTGCCCCTCTCATGGAATGATTTTTTAAATCATTGGGTGAGCGCATATCTCATAAGTAAGAAAGAAGACCTACGTTTTACAGGCCTGGCGAGGCCCAGTTATCGTGACAATCTTGAAAGAGGCGGCAAGTTTATGAAATGTCTCTTCAATATTTCTTTTTAAAAACATTTAGTTAAAACACATGGTGCAAATTTAAAGTTCAACTTAATTTTTGCACCAGAATTAAAAGATCAGTATTTTATTTACCAAAATGCGTATTGTAATCAGCAATTCCAGCTTCAACTACTTTATAGGCTTCTTCAGCGCCATAAATAGACTCAATTTGCATTTTTATAGGCTCACCTGGAATAGTCTTATAGCTTAAAAAATAATGTCTAATACGGTCGATAATCACAGGATTGATTTGAGAAATATCGTTTACGCCTTTGTAAAATGGATCGCCATTTAAAACAGAAATAATTTTATCATCAACTTCGCCAGAATCGATCAAGCGAATCCCACCGATTACTCTTACGTCCATTATAATATCTGCTCTTGTGATCGGAAGCTCTGAAAGAACACAAAGATCATGTGGATCGCCATCGCCAACAGTGGCCATTTTTGAGAAAGCTGCAGTTTTTTCAGCTGAGTAAGTTTGAGGAATAAATCCGTATAAAACTGGTGGAAGTGAAGAAAATTTTTGTGGACGATCAACCATGATAAAACCTGTTTCTTTACAGATTTCATACTTGATGACGTCGTTAGGAATAATTTCAATATAGGCCCTAACAACTTTTGGAGCGTCTGCGCCAATGTTGATTCCGTGCCATGGGTGAGGACGACTAGCTAAATAGTTTTTTTTGCTCATAGGAAATACCTCGTTAAAGTCAGTGAATTTTTTTAGATATTAGCACTTGAAACAGGGAAAATCGACCCTGTTTTTTACATATTTTTAAGGAGATAGGACAAGCTACTGACTAATATTTAGACACTTAAAAAGATGGTCGATGCATTATTTACAAAGATCGGCCCTAATGCTTTGGGGACTTATATAATTCAATCAATAAGTTTTAAAATTGTTTCATAAAGGTGTAGGCCCATGAGTGTTAAGTCGAAAAAAATGTCCCTTGTTATAATGACTCTTTTATTAGCTGCCAGTTGTGGAAATAAAACTGAATCAGACACATTAAGTAGTAGTGAGATCAAAGCTATTACTAAAAAAACTCCAATAAAAACTACCTTTGTGAAAGGTAGTCCACTAGGCATAATAAAGGGAAGCACTTCTAATCCAGACTCTTTTATCACCCCAACTAATTTAGAAGATTTTAGTAACTATTCACTGGTTGGCGTTGATCAGTTCACTGAAAAAGAAGAAGTTGTAGTCGAGGAGGAGGATGTAGATATAGAAGCAGGAAATGAAGCACCGGAAGAAGATCAATCTAAAAAAGGTGGGCAAATCCTCTATAGTTTTAAACAAGTGGGAAGTGATTATATTTATTCTTCTAATTCGGACAAAGGGTTGAATTTAAGTTTCATATTAAAAAATGGTAAATTAGACTTAATAAGCTTGAATGACGTATATGATTTCAAGGCCATTCATTATAGTCAGCATAAATCGGGTAATGCTTTTTCAATTATGGGAACTGTTGAGGATTCTCATGAAGGAAAAGTTTTATTGTCTTTCACGTTCGTTAAAAAAACTTTTCAAAAAGAAATTCGTAAAACAGATTCGAAGTACAAATATATATACGGCGCAGGAATAATGATACCGTGGAATCAAAAAGAAGTATTGAATGTTGATATTTGTGGAGCTCCTTCTGAAGTTGTTAAAAATATTTATAAAGATGGAATCGCTATGTGGAATAGCACTCTTTTAAATCGTTTAACGATAGCAATTAGAGCACTTTTCACATATCCGCCTTTTAGTGACTTAAATACTCATTGCATATACACAGTAGATAATTATCAAACGGAATATAGTGAAAATATTTTTAACCGTGGAACAACTTTTTCAAAGGGAAATACTTCGGAAGGAAATATTATCGATGCTGATATTATGATTTGGGTTAAAGAAAATGCTAAGATGGGCAAAAGTCTTGATGAAATAGATGGATTAACAAAAGTTGTTGCCCACGAGGTAGGACACTTATTAGGACTTGCTCATCAGTTTGACTCTGATACTTATAGCATCATGGGTTATGATGGAGTTGATTGGATTACTGATTATGATATTGATGTAATTCAGC
>JAURXW010000281.1 GCA_030654205.1 Bacteriovorax sp. | reverse complement strand
TTCGCCAACATTGAGTGGAAGAACAACATCTTCATTTAGTTTTTTTTCAAATTCATCAAAACGTTCGTTATCCACATGGCCTCTGTGTCTTTCGCCTGATTCCCAACGTTTTTTATATCGCTCGAAAAGAACCGAAGGCTCAGTTTCTAAAAAAACTTCTACAGATTGATAACCATATTTCTCAAACATTAATTTAATTTTTTGATGATGTTGTTCGTGATTAAAATTACCTTCAAGCATAAAGCTTTTATTAGTTTTAAGGAGTTTTTCAAACATATTGAAAAGTAGTGAATAGCTAGCGCCGCCAAGTTTTCTTGACCACTCTTGATCGCCGATGCCTAAATCATCAAAAAGTAATTCTTTAAATTCGTCTCTTGTTATATAAGACAAATCTAGATCACGACTCAGCTTTTGAAGAAAATAAGATTTTCCAGTGCAAGGTCTACCATTTAGTATAATAACATATGGACTCATTCCAGATCCTTATCAGTAGCTAAAATCTTACCCATTAATATAGTGTCTACATATTTCCCCGGCCCATACTTTAAATCTTTTTGTTGAACCCCTTCAATATCAAAGCCCATTTTTTTATATAGACCTATAGCAATTTCATTATCTGAATGTACTCTCAAATTTATTTTTTCAATTTTTTTTGTACTCTTGGCCCAATCGATTAATGCCTGTAGCAAGTGTGTTCCTATCCCTAAACTCCGAACACTTGTATCCACCGACATACCAAAATCTCCCGTATGAGATATTCGTTCATTCTCTCCATTTGAAAAATCAATCAGACCAACAATTTCGTTATTGAGTATAGCAACAATCGCAATATAGTATGGATTGTCCAAGTGCTTTTCAATCCACTTCGCTTCACTTTCTAATGTTGTTTTAAATTCACTTGGAGTTACTAGTTGATGAATTTCCTCTAGGATACTTGAGCGCTTTATATTCAAAGTTGCTTTAGCATCTTCTATATTAGCTGAGCGAATTGAAACTTCATTTCCATTTTTTATTTTAACTTTCTTCAGACTTAAAGATGCCATTATCTTCCTTGATTCAATGTAAAATCTAAACTATCCCAAGCGTAACAAAACTCCCTAACTGATTGCGAACCAATAGTGTCTTCTAAAATATAATCCATTTTTTTAGCACCAGATCTTTCATAAAAATGAATCGTAGGATTATTTTCTAATACCCA
Organism: Bacteriovorax sp.; assembly: GCA_030654205.1. Taxonomy (GTDB): domain Bacteria; phylum Bdellovibrionota; class Bacteriovoracia; order Bacteriovoracales; family Bacteriovoracaceae; genus Bacteriovorax. The sequence continues at coordinate 3,867 of JAURXW010000281.1, read as the reverse complement.
AAGATAAGCCTTATCGTGTCCTTTGTTTTTCAAATCCTGAAAGCAAGATTTTAATAATTGAAATCCAACACCTAGTTTATGAGCTTTTTTAAAAAGATAAATGCAATAAATCTCTCCAAAACTTTCAAATCTTTTATCCCTCGCAATTCCTGCGTTTGCAAAACCGACGATTCCATACTTATCACTTTCGGCAACGTAAACGATTTCATTTTGTGAAATTAGCTTCTTCCAAAGACTATGCCGATTTTTAAAATTAAGTGGTGTTTCATCCAGGTAATTTGCATCTAAAATATCTTTGTAAGCTTCACGCCAAGAATTAATATGGACATTCGCAATTTCAGCAGCATCTTCAAGTTTAGCTTTTCTAATCGTTATGTTCATAAATTTATCCAATATCTCATTTTTCTTAACTCATAAGAATTCCCAACAATATTTTCAAGTTTGCCATTATTATTTTCTATTGTTTTTCGAGATCCTATATTCTCTTCGTCACAAGTAACTAATACTTTTTTTATTTCCGGAAGATGATCTCGAACATAATTTAAAGATTCTTTTAAAATCGCTGTCGCATATCCTTTTCTTCGATGCTTCGGAACTACTCCGTAGCCAATATGTCCACCCATTTTTAAAAGATTGTCAGTTAATATATGCCTAATAGAAGTTCTTCCCACAAGTTCACCATCATCATTAAAAGCAAATAAAAAAGAACATGGAACATGTTCTTTAGGAATATGTTTACCTTCCGAAAATTCTGGAACAACTTCAACAAAGGTTTCAAAATCACAATTACCAATAGATTCCCAGCAATGTACAAAATCGAAATTTTTTTCCCATTTATCGTTTAATACATTAAAAAATTGTTCACGATCATTAATTGTAAGGTTTCTTAATAAAATATTCATAAGTTTCCTATTTTTTTGACATGCCTTAAAGATTTTTTAATTTTGCATATTCTTTCCTAAAAACTATTCATGAATACTACTTTTTTTTATTTAGATAGTCTATTTCATAGCTACTAGAGAAATTTCCGAGGCCTACTTTTCACTAGCATTTCCAATACAAATAATCATAAAATGGAACATGACCGACTCACTCACCATACTAAAATCAATTTTTAATTTCGATCAATTCCGCGGTGATCAAGAAATTATTGTTAACTCCATTATCTCTGGCAAAAATGCTCTCATTTTAATGCCAACTGGTGGAGGGAAATCACTTTGTTATCAAATCCCTGCACTCGCCAGAACCGGGACCGCCATCATTATTTCTCCGCTGATCGCTCTTATGAAGGACCAAGTGGATGCACTCCTTAAAAAAGGTGTCAAGGCCGCATTTCTAAATTCTTCCATATCTAAATCAGAACAAAAAACAATTGAAAAAGATCTGCTAGCTGGAAATTTTAAAATACTTTATGTTTCTCCAGAAAGGATGATGACTTCATTTTTTCAAAATATTTTAGACAAAATTACAATTTCTTTATTTGCTATCGATGAAGCTCATTGTGTTTCCCAATGGGGTCATGACTTTAGACCTGAGTATATGGAACTTACAATGATTTCCAAACGCTTCCCAAATACTCCAAGAATTGCACTCACTGCAACTGCCGGGGCCGCAACCAAAAAAGAAATTATCAGTTGTCTAGATCTTCAAAATGCTCCTGTTTATATCAGCTCTTTTGATCGACCTAATATTCGCTACAGTGTTTCAAAAAAATGTTCAAAAGCTGAAAATAGAGATCAGCTTTTGACCTTTATTAAGTCAGAGCACTTAAGCGACGCTGGAATTGTTTATTGTCTATCGAGAAAAAGTACTGAAGAAGTGGCGCTCTTTCTTAGCGAGGCTGGACTCAAGGCCATGCCTTATCATGCGGGACTCAGCCAAGAATATCGAAATAGTGTTCAAGAAAAATTTATTAACGAAGAATCTATTATCGTAGTTGCCACCATTGCCTTTGGAATGGGGATCGATAAACCTGACGTTCGTTTTGTGGCCCATATGGATCTTCCTAAATGCCTAGAGTCCTACTATCAAGAAACTGGTCGTGCTGGACGAGACGGCTTGCCTTCACACGCCTGGATGCTCTATGGACTTGCCGATCTAGTACTATTAAAACGTATTACAAATAAGGGAATAAAAACAGCCGCTAGAAGACGCGTTAGTGATGAAAAACTTGATGCTATCTTAGGTTTTTGTGAAACTACAAAGTGCAGGCGCGAGGTTCTTCTCGGTTATTTTGATGATCCTTATCTTGGACCTTGTGAAAACTGCGATACATGCCTTGCTCCAACTGCCAGACAAATCAATGCCACTGCAATGGCCATTACTGCTCTTACTAATGTTTATGAAACAAAACAAAAATACAACGTTCAATATATGGTTAATCGTCATGAAGGCGAGCAAGCCCTATGGTTTTCAGTCTATCGACAGCTGATTGCTCAAGGCCATTTAAAAATGTTAATGGATGGAAAGTCGGAATTAAAACTCACGATGAGAGCAATTAAAGTCCTAGAAGGTAGAGAAGAAGTTTTCCTTAGGTCCGATTATAAAAAAACCATAGAGAAAACTTCTCCACTCATAAAAAATAAAGTGGTCAAAAAGAAAACGAAGAAAAAATCAACGACTTCGACATCCAAAGAATTTAAAACTGCCGATGGAACAGAACTCACACTTTTTGAAAATCTCAAAATTTTCCGTACTAATCTTGCAAAAACGAAAAGAACTAAAAGTTATAAGATTTTTCCAGATAAAACTCTTTTAGAGATGGCGCAAACAAAACCAAAAGACTTAAGTGAATTGGAAAGTCTTTTTGGAGTTGGACCTAAGAAGCTTAAGAAATTTGGAAAAATATTTATTGAGGCAATCTTGGAATTTGATTTATAAATAGTTCAAAAACGAAAATGCTATTGTGCATATATAAATCCCCTTCTTTTTAAGATGAACAGCTACATATTCCCAAAGCTCTTTTTCTCTGCATGTTTTTAAATTAATTGCCAAGTGTTTGTCCTTTTCCAATTATAGGTTTGCCTGGTCTTCGAGGTCGCCTTCTAGTTGCAAAAATTTTTTCCTTGTCCTCTAAAGAAAGTCCGTCATAGTAAATCTTTATTAGGTCCATAAAAGGCTTTGTTGCAGGTGATTTCTTATTGAATAAATAAATTCTTGTTTTTCCAACAAGCTTTGAAACCAATATACCTGCTTCTTCAAATCGCTCGAATTGCTTTTGAACAGCACTTAAAGAAATTTGATAATCCTTGGCCACTGCCGACGGATAGATCTCCCCGTAATGGATTAAATGAAGCATGATTTTCATGGCAGTTTCGCTGCCTATAATTTTTTCTAGCATGGGTAGAGCTTGGCAGAAATCTCGACAAAAATCAACCTCTATTAAAGGTTATACAACCTCTTTAAGAGGTTATAAGTATTGAAGGTGACTGTAGCCAAAATAGCCAAATATGAATGCCCAGTCGTGGAACCAGAAAATTATCATTAGTCTAAAGTATTTGATTAATGTATGTTCCCATCATGACTAGAAAAATTGAATTATTAGCTCCAGGCGGAGATCTTGAGGCCGTAAAAGCTGCTATCGTAGCAGGTGCCAATGCTGTGTATTGCGGTCTTGATGCATTCAACGCGCGAAACCGTGCCTCTAACCTATCAATGGATGAACTTCACGATGCAATTCGAATGGCCCATGAATATAATTGTGAAATTTTTCTAACTCTTAACGTAGTTATCTTAGAGTACGAAATACCAGTATTAATAAAATTACTTAATCAACTGGTAAATAGTGGTGTCGATGGAATCATCGTCCAAGACCTTGGGGTCTTTAATATCGTTAACAAGTATTTTCCGATTTTTAAGATTCATGCG
>JAURXW010000276.1 GCA_030654205.1 Bacteriovorax sp. | reverse complement strand
CATTGCACAAATAAATCCAGGTGTGCAATATCCACATTGAGCTCCCTGGCAATCGACCATTGCTTGCTGAACTGGGTGAAGTTCAGTTTCAGAAATTTTTAAACCTTCAACTGTTACGACTTGGGCACCATCAATTAAATAGAGAGGTAAAATGCAAGAGTTTACCGATTTGAAAACTAGTTTTCCATCTGCACCAATTTCACTGGCCAGTAAAACAGTGCAGGCTCCACAGTCCCCTTCTGAACAAACTATTTTTGTTCCAGTCAATTGACTTTCTTGCCTCAAAAAAGAAGCAAGAGGCATGAAGGCTTTCTCTCCCTCAATTTCAAAGCGTTGATGATTAATTGTGGTAATGATATTTTGTCTATTTTCCATCTTGAAAATTTAGATTGAAAGCTCTCAAAAATCAATTCTAAACATTTATTGAATGATTTCGCCGATCAATTTTCCATTCTCAATACCAGAGAGATAAACTTCACATATCTGATTGGAAAGATCTAAGTCAGTTTGAACTTGAACGCGGATATAATTGGATGAATATCCTTCAAATAACCCATGCTTATTTCTTCGTTCAAAAAGAACTTTAGTTTTTTTGCCTACTTGATCTTCTGTGAATAGATTTAGTTTTGCATCCCCAAACATTAGAAGAGATTTCACGCGTTGCTTTTTTTCAGCATGGTGAATATGGTTTTCCATTTTCGCGGCCGTAGTATTTTTTCTTTTTGAATAAGGAAAAACATGAAAATGAGTTAGCGGCAATTCACGAGCAAGGTTAAAAGTATTTTCAAATTGCTCTTTTGTCTCACCAGGAAATCCCACGATCATATCAGCGCCGATTCCCGCATTGGGAAAAGCGAGCATTAATTTATTAATGATCTGTCTGTAATCTGCGACGGTGTATTTGCGACGCATCCCTTTTAAAATTTCATCATCGCCACTTTGTAATGGAATATGAAAATGATCCTGAACTTTTGGAGAAGATTTTAAAACTTCGATTAATTCGTCAGTAATTGTATTTGGCTCAACGCTCGATAAACGAAATCTCTCTAATCCATCAATGGCCAGCAAGCTTGCCACTAAATCGTGGAGTTTTTCGCCCGAGGTGTGTTCATACTCACCAATATTAACTCCAGTGAGGACAATCTCTTTAAAACCGCTAGAAACCAGTTTTTTAGCTTCTGTAACGGCGTCAGCAATTGAGATCGCTCTTGATCGACCACGAGCAAAAGGAATAATGCAAAATGCACATATATAATTGCAGCCATCCTGAATTTTTAAAAAAGCGCGTGTGTGAGAATCAGCAGTGGTTGTCGCTCCCCCAAAAAACTCTCCAGACTTATCAACATGAATTTGGTTTTCACCTTCTTCATCCAAATATTCAAAAACTTTATATTTTTCGGAGTTACCAAGAACTAGATCCACACCTTGCATTCCTGCAATTTTCTCTGGCTCCATCTGAGCGTAACAGCCGGCCACAACAATCTTTCCCTCTGGGCTAGATCCATGGGCCTTTCTTATAAGATTTCTACAGGTAGAATCAGCAGCATCAGTCACTGTGCATGTATTGATAAAAACGACATCGGCAGCTTCGCCGAAATCTACAATGTCATAGCCGCGGTCTTTAAAGCCTTGAGCAATCGAGCCAGTCTCTGAAGAATTCAGACGACAACCCAATGTATGAAGGGCAACGCGCTTATTTGGGGTCAAACTATCTTTATTTTCCATAACGGGAACATAGAACGGTCAGAATTGCATTTCAAGTCATTAAAATGCCCTCGGAAAACTTTTCATAAGATTTTTGAATTTTTTATTTGACAAAAAAGGCCAAGAACTTTAATTTGGCATCTCACTTTCGAAACAAGTTTGGTCTCTTAGCTCAGTTGGTTAGAGCATCTCCCTTTTAAGGAGAGGGTCCTGCGTTCGAGTCGCAGAGAGATCACCATTTCGAACTAGATTAAAGTAGCATACAAGTATGCACCCATCGTCTAGCCCGGCCTAGGACACTGCCTTTTCACGGCGGCGACTGGGGTTCGAATCCCCATGGGTGTACCAATTTAAAAGAAAGAGCCTCGATTTATTCGAGGCTTTTTTTTGTCCAAAATTCTGATATTAAATTTGATTTGAATTACTCACAGAAACAAATTAAATCCCAAAAAAATCTATACAGATGCTCTGAATTTTTTCTTCTTTTGAGGGCTATCCTAGGTACGCAGTGGATAAGTCAAAAAAACTCAATCATATTAAAAAGATAAACATCCTTTCTCGTATGCTTGCATAACCTTATCGGTCGTAAGTAATTAAATTCTTAAATCATTTTGTTGAATAAAAAAACAGTTATCCCTTAGCTTTTTTATAAAGCCTTATTTTTTACTATTTAGAGAACTTCAAGATCTATCGACAAGAATATAAAATCTTCAATCGATAGTTATTAAAGTTTTTAAATCCATAAGCATTTCTCTGTATGAGTTTTGCTTTACGATTAAAACCCTCGGTTCGGGCATTAGTGATTCGTGTTTTAAAATAATTTAATATTTCTTCACGCCATTTTATAAGTGTTCTTCGTAATGTTTGAAGTTCTGGAATTTTTGAATACGCAAGCCAGTCGGTAAATTTTGTAAATGATCGTTTTGCATTTTTATATCCCTTACAACGATAAAGTGAGTGGATCGCTTCCTTTGCTGTATATAAATCTTTTAGCGTAGGGTAAAAGTGTAAAACAGCTCTCAAAACCTGCGATTCGTGAAACTTTAACTTGTGTCCATTCTTGAGAAGTAATCGCTTAAATGCTCTGTTGCGAGTGTTTGAAACGATTTCTTTTTTGTACTTCATTATTGCCGGAAAAATTAATTTAATTACATGGAATTTGTCGGCAGTGATTATTGCATTTGGAAATAAAGTAGTTGCGGCCAGCTTAAATCCTGAAGATAAATCAATGACAACATTTTTGACTCTTTCGCGACTTCTAATTTTTAAAATATTTTCTGATTCCAAAATATCCGCGGGTGCTCTGCCAAGAATAACTTCTCTAACTTTTCTATTATTATAATCAACAAACACCGTAACAAATTCTTTTCGTCCATATTTTCGTTGAAAGGAATGCTCGTCAATTCCAACAGTCGTGGGCCATTCGGATTGAAGTTTTCTAGTTTCTAATTCTAGTTGTTCGTAATGACATTTATAAACGAGCCACTCAGAACATCCTGTGACGTCTGCAACACGTTTTAAGTTGGAAAATTGAGTGCAATTCCACATTACATGATGTCGATATCGTTGCGTCGTTCTGAAGCCTTTAAAAATACCTTGAACTGGTTCCCTAAAAACTTTTTTACATGGCTTACATAAAAATCTTCTTTTTCTAATTTTTAAAATAACATTTTTACTTCGTAATGGAGTATCTCGAATTGTCACGACGACGTGATCATAAACAGTATGAGATTTACTTGCGCATTTGGGACAGACTTCAAATTCTGAAACTTTTTCCATCAAATATATTCGTTGTCTTTTTTGCGGAGAAGAGATTAGTTTTACAAATTTTAGTTCCGGAAGAAAAAGATCTTTGATAAACTTTACAACAGGCGTGGGCATTCAAAACTCCTTATAAAAATGTTGTTGCAAACTTATTTTACAAGAAGAAAAATGCCCGGCTTTTTTGATCAGATATTGTTTATTTTGACTGATTAAAACGCTATTGATTCAGCGCCATCCACTGCGAACCGCGAAGACCC
>JAURXW010000255.1 GCA_030654205.1 Bacteriovorax sp. | reverse complement strand
CAAAAAATTAAAAAAATTATAGTCGCAGTGCCAGTATCTTCAAAAGAGGCAGCAGAAGAAGTTAAAAAATCAGTCGATGAATTTATTTCATTACTTATCCCTGATGATTTTTGGGCCGTAGGCATGTGGTACAAAGATTTTCCCCAGGTAAGTGACGAGGAAGTTGTGCATATTTTACAAAAGCAAACTCCTTCTCCACAAGAAATTTCAAAAGATGTGTGGATTGAAGACGGTAGCTCTATTTTGCAAGGGATGTTATCCACTCCTGACAAGCCTCAGGGAATAATTCTTTTTGCTCATGGAGGAGGAAGCTCACACAAAAGCCCGAGAAATTTATTTGTAGCTAAGGCCCTAAATAATGCAGGTTTTTCCACTTTGTTATTTGATCTTTTAACTGTCAGTGAAGCCCTCGATCGTAAAAATGTATTTGATATTGAACTTATGACGAAGCGCTTGTTGGTAGCTACAGAATGGGCAAAACGAAATTGCCCAAAGTTACCGATAGGATATTTTGGCGCAAGTACGGGTGCTGCTGCAGCACTAGGGGCGGCATTTGAGCGCCTGGATATTTTTGCAATAGTAAGTCGTGGAGGAAGACCCGATTTAGCATTGGATGCACTTCCAAAAGTATATGCTCCAACTCTACTTCTAGTTGGAAGTAAAGATGAGCAAGTCATTGAGCTCAATCAATTGGCACTTAACAAATTAAAAAATGGGAAAATGATTTTAATTCCTAAGGCCGGTCATATTTTTGAGGAACCAGGTACACTTGAACAAGTCGTAGAGTATGCAGTAAGTTGGTTTAGCAATAGTATTTCATTACATCTAGGCACGGGAACTGAAGTCAAAGAAAGCATTCTTGAAGAGATTGAAGAAAATTCGCTTCCTTTTAATAATGTTGCTGAGCTCGATTCTTGGATTAAACAAATTAGTAAAAATAAAATTATTATGCTTGGCGAAGCTACACATGGAACAAAAGAGTTTTATAGTTTAAGACGAGAAATTTCAAAAAAATTAATGCAAAACTACGGCTATAACTTTATAGCAGTTGAAGGAGATTGGCCGGATTGCTATAAGCTCAATGATTATATTCAAAACACTGAATCTCATGACCCTAAAGAATTTGTTAAAAAGCAATTCCATAGATGGCCAACCTGGATGTGGTCAAACGAAGAAATTCCACCTTTGATAAACTGGATGAAAAAAATGCAAAAAGGAGCGTTTTACGGATTGGATGTTTATTCACTTTTTGAATCTCTTGAGGAAATAAAAAAACACATTGAACATGTTGATCCCAATATTGGATCTAAAATGTTGGAAAGTTATAAATGTTTTGAATCTTATAATTTCGATGAAATTGCTTATGCAAAATCACTTCTGAAATTTCCTAAAGGCTGTCAGGCAGAAGTTGTAGGTAATTTACTGGCCCTTTTACGAGTTAGACTTCAAGACACCAGCTTATCAAAAGAGCAATTATTCGATGCTAAACAAAATGCTCGAGTTATTACAAATGCAGAAAAATATTACCGCGCTATGATGGCAGGTGGGGCCGAATCTTGGAATGTCCGTGATACGCATATGATGGATACACTAGAAAATTTATTAAAATTTCATGGACCGGATGCCAAAGCAATAGTCTGGGCACATAATACACATATTGGTGATTATCATGCGACGGATATGCTTAATAATGGCTATATTAACTTAGGCGGTTTAGCGCGTGAGCGCTTTGGTATAGAAAATGTATTCTTATTGGGCTTCGGAACCTATCAAGGTCATGTTACTGCGGGGAGCGCTTGGAATGGTGTTGAAAAAAGTATGACTGTCCCAAAGGCCCCCAGTGGAACTTACGAAGATTATTTTCATCAAGCATCCCTCAATATGAAAACCAATCAATTCTTAACTTTATTTAGTGACCTCGATAAACATAGTGCTCTTTATCGAACCCTTGGACATAGAGCGATTGGAGTAGTGTATGATCCTGCACACGAATCTCACGGAAATTATGTTCCTACTCAGATGGCCAAAAGATATGACGGTATGATTTTTGTTGATCAAACAAATGCCTTAAAATCTATCTCGACAACTTTTGGTTTAGAGGAATTCCCAGAAACATGGCCTAATGGACAATAAAAAAATCACCTGGGCCCAAAGCTTTTGAGATAACTGCCAGGGCCCAGTGTTTATTTTAATTTTTTGATTTTTTATAAAGCTCTTTAATTTGATCTTTCACTTTGTCTGATATTTTTTTTAAGTCATCAACCGCAATCTTCTCCCATGCTTTGGAATACGACATTGTAGATAGTGACTTAGCAGCAAGAGATGTAGAATGCATTTTCCCGAGTGCGAAAGCTTCATCAAGCACTAACTTGTTTAATTCATCTTTACTAAAATCAGTCGCCAATATCCCAAGCAGAAACTGATCAACTGATTTCAAAGAAAAAGTTTTTTCAAACATTATGACAGTATCAATTGATTCATTAAATTCGTTTCCGTACATATTAATTCGGACAGTTTTTATTCGAGAAGCAGGCTTGATGGCGCTTGTTGAATTAAAAACTTTATCTAAAGAGCTGGTCTCCAACTCTTTTAGATTAAGCCAAACAATTTCAGTTTCTGGTTTAAGTCTTACCAATACATTAAATTGCATCATCCCAGCACTTCCCCCATCATCTTTTATTCTTACATATTTATCTAAGATTTCAATTTGAGGAAATTTCTTTAAAAGTGAATCTTTAAGTATCCGACTCTCATTTTGTGTTATTTCTCGGTTTGGTTTTTTAAATTTAATAAATTTAAAAGGGGCTTCTTTTGATAAGAAAGTTTTGAGAATAGAGTCACGTTGAATAAGGGCAGTATCTATTTTTTTTTGTAAAACTTTCGAATATTCTTTATTTTCGCCTCTGATCCCTGATAAATAAGCATTTCGATAATCTTCCCAATTCATTTTATTAGTAAGAAAATCACTGGAAATATAATTTCTAAAGACATCAAAATACAAAAAGCCTTCCGTCGAATCATCAAAATCATTAATATTGAAATGAATTCGTTCATGGTCATCTATAATCAATCCAAAATTTTCAAAATGAGCGTCTCCCGCAATTGTTGAAATAAACTTTTCAAGTTCCTTGAGTTTTTTTAAATCCTGAGAGTTATCAGAAAATATTTTGTAAAACAAAGGAACAAATGCTCGATAAAATGAATGTGCATCTAAGTTGAGTTCAATTCTTTTTTCCAAAAATTTCTCAGTTTGATTTGGATAAAATGCAGTGATTATTTGTTGGCATGACTGCTCAGAAGCTGGGGCCCTTTTGGAATATTGCAAATTATAGTTTTGGAAGTTCAAGTTTGATGAAAAAAATACGGCAGAAAATAAAATTGTAAAATTGGTTATAAAGCGCATACCCTCTTTTTTCGGCACTTAAGCTACGAATCATAAATAATATCTAACTCCAGAAAGTAATGCTTTACACTCGGATAATTAAAACCACTCTAACTTACTGATTTAGCACGGAAAAGCTGCATTCCAAATAAGATATTTATTAGAGCGCCAATTATTTATATAAAAAGCTTGAAAGAGTTTCTTTTTTTTTTTACATTATCATCTAAGTTTATGTGGGCTCTTAGCTCAGTTGGTAGAGCGCAACGCTGGCAGTGTTGAGGTGTGCGGTTCGATCCCGCAAGGGTCCACCATTTTTTCTAGTCGAACCGCAGGTATGAATACTGCCATGTCTATTTAATTCATTAAATTTTTAATCCTCATTTTTGTTTATACGAAAAATAAACGATACGCCCGTGTATTATATGATTGTTCGTTTTTTTGAATTTATGTTTTTTTCTTTTTTCAAGTAGTCTTTAGAAAGATTTATTTCAAAGAGGTGCAAAAATGGCTTTCATAATTCACGCTGTCACGTCGTACCCACAATCTATCATCTCGCAAGATGAAATTAAGAAATTTCTGAAAAAAGGATGGCCAGAGCAAGCTGCATTTATAGATCAATTCATGGACAGCACTACAGTTCAAAAAAGACATTTCACTTTACCGCTCGAGCGTTATCAAGATCTTGGGGATATGGGAAACAGAAACAAAATCTGGAAAGATGAAGCTCTTCGCTTGCAAAAAGAAAATATAACAAAAATTTTTGCAGAAACAAAAATTGATATCGCAGATATAGGGTTAATAGCGAGTGCGACGACAACCGGATTGGCAGTACCTAGTCTTGAAGCATTGATCATGAATCATTTCCCCTTTTCTCCAGACACAAAAAGACTTCCTCTGTTTGGACTTGGATGCTTAGCTGGAGTCGCAGGTATAAATCGAGTTAATGATTATCTAGTAGGGCACCCTTCAAGTGCTGCAATCCTAATGTTGACGGAGTTATGTTCGTTAACGTTTCAAGTTGAAGATAAAAGAGTGGCAAATATTATTGGTACTTCGCTTTTTGGTGATGGTTCAGGCGCTGTTTTATTGGTTGGTAAAGATCACCCGATGGTCAAGCATGCTAGTTTTGAAATATTAGCTACGGGCAGTACGTTCTATCCAAATACCGAACGTCTAATGGGATGGGATATTGTTAAAGATGGTTTTCAAATTAATCTTTCAAGCGATATACCTTCCTTAGTTAAAGAACATGTAGGGAGAAACATAGATGATTTCTTAAGTAAAAATAAAATAACGAGAGAGAGAATTAGTTATTACATTGCTCATCCAGGAGGCCCAAAAGTTTTAGAGGCCTTATGTGAAACGATGGGATTTAATAGAGAAAAACTTTCACTAAGTTGGGAAAGTTTATCAAATTATGGAAATACTTCTGCGACTTCTGTGATTAATGTTTTAGAGCAAACAATTCGAACTACTAATATAGCACTTAATTCACTTGGAATAATGATGGCAATGGGGCCTGCATTTAGCTTAGAGCTCAACTTGGTGAGAAAATGTTAATCGCAAAGCTTGTCAATTACTCGATTATTTTTATGTTTGTGATTGAGCGTTTAATTGAATTATCAGTCAATCAGTTTAATAAAAAAATCATGATTAGTAAGTATGCTGCCAAAATAAAATTTCCGAAAGAAGCATTACAGATGAGAATTTTTCATACGCTTTGGTTTGTTTCATTATTAGCCGAAACTTATATTAGTGGAAAGATGCTTACGGGGTTTTGGTTTTATTTTTGTGTTAGTGTACTCATTCTGGCCCAGGCACTACGTTGGTATGCCATTTATACATTAGGATCAAACTGGTCTGTTGACATATATCAGATGAAAGCACATCCCATAATTGAGAGTGGTCCATATGCCTATATAAGGCATCCAAATTATCGGAAATCCGTCAGTAAGCTCCTCAAAATCATCCTCGTGACGATTCAGTCACAAAATTCCAAACCAATGTTTTTCTCATCGGCCTATATTGGGTCGTAATCTTTTCAATCCTCTCTTGTGACCACCT
>JAURXW010000250.1 GCA_030654205.1 Bacteriovorax sp. | reverse complement strand
GATTCAATGAATGTAAAACTTGAATTAACGACAACTGATAGTTATAGGGCAAAAGTTGAACAATACGGAACGGCTTTTTTCTATTATTTTGGGTTGATTCCCAAGAACCAAGTCATCAATTTAAATGTCTTCAGAGAATTTTTCACATCTACATTGGGTAATCAAATTATTCAATTACAGTTAAGTGATGGACCTTCAAAGTTAAAAGCAAAATTAAAATCTTTACTGATTCCTACTTTTTTTGCAAAAACACTAATGATGCCTGTGCCAGTTAAGCAAAAGTTTGCATTACTCGATATCGATTCTCAGGAATTAAAATCTCAACATCCTTTTGAGTTGGAAGCTAAATTCGAGCAAATACAAAAATCTTTTGAAGAATATTCTGAACAGTATCCTTGGCATATACTGGGTCTTTTATCTCACTTTAAACTTCAACTTCATTCAACTCTTGTGGACTTTGATGCCAGTAAACCTAACGCCTTTAATTTTAATAATCCATTAATATCTGAAGCATTAATAAAGCTTAAAACGCATGCGATTTATCCTAATAACCCAGATGTTTATATCGATTATAAAATCAACACACATCAAGAGCTTCAACTTCCCTTAACTTCTCTCCAGATCAAAACAGAAATTGAAGAGTCGGTACTTGTTTTTAAAAATCAAGAAAAAGACATCCTACATTTGCATTCGTCAGTTATAATGAATCACTTTATTAAGTTTGTTTTACAAAATGCAAATGGAATAAAAATAGCAGATCTATTATTGAATCTAAAAGTTCCATCCATCAAAGACCTTTTAGAGGTCACTTCTAATGTTGAGCAGATCAAAGCTTCCAAAAATTTGCTTATTACAAGTACTGAAGATTTAATTTCAAAAATCCTTAGAACTCAAATTTCAAAATAATTTAATTAATTACACTTTGATTTATTGTCGCAAGAATTTCTTTTTTGCTTCCGATTTTTAAATCCACAAGACGTGCTTGATCATTTGCACCAGCTTTAAATATAATTTTCACACGTCCACCAACAATGTCCCCGTTTTGATTTAATTTATTGTCGAGTTGAAGTTTTGCATCTATTTCTTCAATTAAAGTTTGGCAAATTTGTAAGTCAACATCTAATGATTTAGGTGAGCTGCCGATGCCAATTCTTTGTTTTAAAATTTCTTCATCCACCCCCACTCCAGAATATATTAAATCTAGAGCAACAATATCGCCCAAGCGATGTGCATAAATAGAAATATTTTTTTCATTAAGATCAGACTGAGTAGAGTTAATCGCAAAGTTAATCAAATGATATAATATTTGCTCGAGCTCTTCAGAGCGACCTTTAATATTTAAATTCTCTGAAATCTTTACATCTAATTGTACTCCTTGCGAAAATAGTTTTTCGGCAAGTAGGTCAATTATGGCAGAAGTCATATTTTCTAAATTCAGGTCCTGAAGCATTTTTCTCTCAAAGGTATCAGCAGTTAATCCAATGCTATCATCGTTCCAAATTTTATCAATTGTCTTATTTATAATTATCGGATTTTGTTCACCAATAGGTGCAATTAATCCTTCTAGGGAAAATTTATTTTTATTTTTAATACTTTTATCAAACGACTGATAAGCATAATAATTAGCGAATAATTTAGAACAATTTACGAGATTGTTTTGTTCAAGGGCGGATCTAATAATCTCTCCCACCTTAACACTTGTCACTCCTCCATTATCCACAAGCTCAGCACGTGCCTCTTTTTCTCGTCCATTATTTGTTAATCTACGACGAGTATTGCTCATAAATTCTGAAAGCATCAAAACAACTAAAAGTGTTGCCGAAATATAAAAAACCGACTTCTCGTTATTTAATGAATTTGTAATTTCAGTTTTATATTTTTCACTTGATTCTAAAATTTCATCTTTTGTAGATTCAATCTTTTCAAATCGAACTCCTACATCTCTAGACTCACCATTATTTGTGATGGCACGAGCAGGGCCAGGAGAAAGAATGTCTTCATGAAACCAGTGGACATTAGATGCTAATGTACTTAATTTTTTAGCAACCTGAGACAACTCTGATTTAAAACTGTCCTCAACATTTAAGATTCCTTCAGCGAAGCATTCCTCTGTTAAGTTTTGAAAATTCTGGGTTAAATAATTAGAAGCAGTATCGGCCAGTATTTTTGCAGTATAAGTTTGATTAACTCTGCCAAAACAAGTTTGCATTCCGCTCTCAAAATTTGTCAATCTTTTGATTCTTACCGAATTTTCTTGAATATTATAGGTATTGCCTACGAGGGCCGCCAATAAAAAAAGACCTGCGATACTTCTTTTATTTTCAAAAAATCTTGTTAGCTTCTTCATTGGTATGCAATCCTTGCAACGTTTAATGCGCCTGTTAAATAATTCACTGAGGCATGGCGCTACTTTAAGTGTACATTTGTAAGCATCAGGGTCAACATTGGGTCAAAAATACCTGGGTTTTTTGTAAGGCAAGACGTATTATACCAAAATGATCAAGAACAAAAAAATTCAATTTTCTTTTTCAGTATCACTCATAATTGCCATTTCATTTCATTTGGTGACGCTTTTTTTTGTAAAAAAAAAGACCCTCGAATTACCAAGTTCTATTATGCTTACGACACAGCAATCACGGCCTTTAAAAATCGATAGGCTACAAATAATAAAGCCCGATGAATTAGAGCGAATTAAAAGAGTCGGAATTAAAAATGGGCTAAAAAAAGATTTTCTTTTTCCTGACATCTCCAAACCATTAAAACCACTCCCTTTACCCTCGCCCGGGCTTTCTTTTGGAAATTTGGCCCCAGAACTCCCCACTCCCAAAGAAACTAGAAAATCGAGTGAAACTAAGCCTGCCAATGATTTAAAAGAAGTGACAAAAAATAATTTGATTTCGCGTCCATTAAGTCGTCTCAGTGATGATGGCAGTGGCCATATTTATTTTAATCCTAAAAAGGAAAAAATAATTCGGAGAAATCAAGAGCAAGATAATTTTAAAGAAGAAGCTTTTAAAAATTTGCCAGTAAGTCCAAACAATCCCGTGGCCCAAAAAATGTCGAATTTTGAAATTCGTTACGAAAGACCTGAAGGTATTTCTGAAAGTGAGTTAAATTCAGATGAAAAAGCTTATTATTCGTTTTTTAAAAGATCGTATGCCAATTACTTAACTAAACTCTATGCAACATATGAAAAAATTAGTGTAGAAAGACCAGGACTTGAAAAAGATTTTTCCAATAAACACGTACTAATTGGTCGAATTGATTATGATGACAAAGGAAACATTGTTTTGGTTAAAATTTTAAAATCATCTGATAGTGATGATGTTCATTATTTTTTTGAAGAAACTCTAAAACAGCTCAACTTACCAAACCCGCCCAAAAGCTTTATTAAAAGTAAAAAACAATTTACAACTTATTATCAAATTCAAATTAATTAAAGAAAAAGCTTCAAACAAATGAAGATTGCCAAAGCAAAAAAATAAGTTTTCAGCATTGTTTTTGAAAGTAAGTTTTGAATAAATTCAATGCCCATTTTATCTATAAATATAAAACTTTTTTTAACATTTCTCTTTAAAATTTCTCGTTCGTTTAAATCCATTACTTTAAAAAGTTCCCCGACTTCACGTTCAAATGATTGACGTAAATCTCTATCCATTAAAACTTTTGGAATATATACGCGTGAGGCTTCTGATTTTAATTGAAATGTTTTAAAAGCAGTCTGGCAGGTACTGCAAGTTTCGATATGTTTACTCATCCGCTTGTATAGTTCATCTTTTGGTGAAACATCTAGCAAGGAATAAACTTGCTTGGTATGTATACAATTATTAGAAAAAAAATTTGATTTGTTAAATTCTTGAATAGGCCTATCCACTTAAGCGATTCCTCCGCTTTCAATTTCATTTTGAAATAGATTATTAGGCATGAGAGATGTCATCTTTATTCTAGCTGAATAAAGATAAGCCAGAACTTCTGTCTTAGACATCGAAGTGATAAATTCGATTTGCTCAATTTCAAATTGAGTTTTTTCTTTTAGGAACAAAATTGCTTTTTCATCAAAATCCAGCGAGAAAAATCCACCGTTACCTTCGACTTCTGCCAAACTTATTTTAAGTTGCTGATATCTTTTTCTTGAGAGTTCATAAATAATTTTTACAATATTTATTTTTGTTTCATCTAATAGATTTTTCAAAATTCTATTCTTTGTCAGTCCCATTTTTTCTATTAAGACTTTTTTCTGGATTAAAAAAGACTGCACGCAATCAATCATTAATTGAGAAGCCTGCAAATCGTCAGGAACTAGCACGTATGCAAAGCTATACAATTCTGGGCTTAAATTTTGGATGTACTTTTGTAGTTCTTCGGTTTTCATTTGGCCTGTTTTAACTAATCAATCCTCGATTTCGTCTAGATTATTCTACATCCGACTTGAATTGAATTCAACTAGGAGGCAGACGTCTTTTCAGATAGTTATGTTAAAACTTTATAAATTTCGGCCTAAGATTGAATTAATTTCAAGAAAATACTAAAAAAGTCGAATAGAAGACGAGCTGTATATAAAGATCCCTTTAAAAAGGTTTTAGTTTATGAAGAGTTTTTACAAAGTTTCCACAATCCTTTTAACAATAACTGCTCTCAGTGCATGCACAGTTAAATCGACCAACTCTAAAGTTACTTCTGCTGTTTCTAACTCCAGTAATGGTTCATCAACAACAGACCCTGCGACAATTCCTCCAGTTACTGGCGGAAACTCTTGTGATGGTGTCTATCATGATGGAGCTACAAGTTGTTATTATAAAAATATTCCAACGATACAGGCCAGTGGTGGTGTCTATGGACAAACTTGGTGGTCTTCAACCAATTTTATTTCAAGCACTGGCAATTCACCTGGGCAATTTTCATCAGATTATACTTTTAACGTTAGAATTATTCCAAGATCTCCAACTGCAAATGCCACTTCGACTTTTGGGAAAGTATGCAGTCCATATAAGATGTATGCGACCAAAATAAAAGTACAATTAATGATGCATAAATACGGAGTCAGCCTTGGGGAAGTCGCAACACTCACTTCTACAATTGGAGCTCCTTCAAATGTTTACCATTTTACTGTACCAAGAGGGACAGGAAATCCGCTTATCTTAGAAGTTGTCAACGTCAGTTCTAATTCTCGATGCACAGGTTTTTATGGAAGTAATCCATCAAATTGTTCAACTAATCCGTATTTAGATATTCCAATAAATACACTCGGACCAACTGAATGTGTTGCTTTTGATATTCAATACTCAACCGATGAAACTTACGATTTACCGGGTCCTACTGCTAACTAATTTTTTTAAGCCAAACACAATTTTTCTTTAAGGAGAGACTTTTCTCTCCTTTTTTATTTTAATCCTCACGATAACTTTTTACTACAACAACCCCCAAGGAGTTAAGATGAAAATTATGCTTAAAGTAATTCTAAGTTTTTTGATGATATCTGGAGCGTTTGCCGAAGATTTAACTAAGGAACAATCAGATGCACTTAATAAAGAAATGGAAATTATAAAAAAAATTGCCAGTGATCCAAAAATTGTTGAAGCGGTAAAGGCCGTGAATACAACTCCTC
Source organism: Bacteriovorax sp. (assembly GCA_030654205.1). Taxonomy (GTDB): domain Bacteria; phylum Bdellovibrionota; class Bacteriovoracia; order Bacteriovoracales; family Bacteriovoracaceae; genus Bacteriovorax. The sequence continues at coordinate 5,038 of JAURXW010000250.1, read as the reverse complement.
TAGCTGATTATAAGGACATGACTCAAGATAAGTGGAAAGATCTTCCAGTGCTTGATCCGAAGGTTCGTTATTTTATTAAAAATGCATCAGCTGAATTTTTAAAAACTAAAAAAAATGAGCAAACAACAGAATTTTTTATTAATGCTGCTGATGGAACAAAAGTAGCCTTTCTTTCAAAAACATCAAATTGGTCACATAAAGGTAAAGCAAAACACGACGAACCAATGGCCGGTAAGGCCTGGCAAGGGAAAATCGAAATGGATGAATCTACTGGTTTAAAAAGCATCCAAGTTGCAGTTCCCGTTTTGGATGGCGCTAAAGCGATTGGTTCATTTACTGCTGGATTCAGTATTACAAAATTAAAATAAATTTTCCAGATTTAGACTATATAAGTGGGGATGAAATGTTACAAAAATTAGGCTTGCAAAAATATTTATTAACGATTGTTTTCGGTGTAGTTTTTTTAAGTTTCATTTCCTCTTTATTTACGATTGCCTATATTCAACGAAATATTAGTGGATTAATTAAATCCTCTGAAGACAGCTCAAGTGCTAGTAATAACATTATTAGTCTCGCAATTGATATTTCATCAATTCAATCTGGAATATCTGCTTTATTAACCGAAAAAGATCCCGATAAAATTGAAATATCAATAGTAAAAATTCAAGAAAAAACAAAAGCTGTACTTCTTGATATTTCTCATTGTCATTTTGATTGTATTTCAATTACAGAAATTAACAAAGTTTATGAGGAAAAAGTAAGTGAACTAATTAACAAGAAAATCCTACTCGGAAAAACGTCCGAAGCTATTGAGTACTTCATTGGTGATTTAAGTCCAGTTTACTTGAGGGCACTTGCCGATTTAGCAATCAAAGGTGATATTGTTCAAAAAAACACGGCCATTTTTTTATTAGAATCTGGCAAACAAGCTGAGCGCTTAAAATATGTTATTATTTTTTCAAGTACGGTAATGATTCTTCTTATTATTACAGGCGGATTAAGTTTTCGGCGAAGTCTAGTGAGAACTCTTATTTTAATTTCAGAACAACTTAAGATTAGCTCTGAAACAATAAAAGAAACATCTCACAAAGTAGCTAGTACAAGTGATTTTCTTTCCGAGTCATCTGTTGAACAAAACGCCTCAATACAATCAACGTCTCAAGCAGTTCAAGAAATAAGTTCGATGACTGATATTAATAAAAATAATGTTGGAACTTCCACTAAAAATGCTCACGACTCTCAAGAGAAAATTATAGAAGGAAAATTGGCCATTTCAAAAATGCTTACTTCAATTAATAATATCAGTGAAAGTAATGATCAAATGGTTTTACAGATTACTAAAAATGAAAACGAATTTGGTGAGGTCATTAGTCTTATAACCGAAATTGATACCAAAACTAAAATTATAAATGACATCGTTTTTCAAACCAAATTATTGTCCTTCAATGCCTCGGTAGAAGCTGCTAGGGCCGGTGAGCATGGAAAAGGATTTGCTGTAGTTGCCGAAGAAATTGGAAATCTCGCTGTCATGAGTGGAACGGCAGCACAGGAAATATCCAGTCTTTTAAATAATAGTATCAATAGGGTTAATACAATTGTTAAGAATTCACAAAGCTCGATGGGTACTATTGTAGAAACTGGTAAGTTAACAATTTTGGATGGAACAAAAAGTGTTAATACTTGTCATCAAATATTTGATAAAATTAGCGAAGATTCTGGTATTATTCATGGTTTATTAATGGAAATTAATTCGGGAACTATCGAACAAAGCAAAGGAATTGATGAAGTCAATAAGGCCATGCTTCAACTTAATGAAACGGCAAATAAAGGTGAACAAATTGCCCAAGAGTCTTTTCAAATGTCTGGTAAATTAAACGAACAATCTGAATCTTTAGGAAAGATTGTTGATGAGCTTCTCATTATGATAGAGGGAAAAAAATCTGTTTAAAGAATTTTTAACATTTCACTCGCAAGATTTTTTTTATGTGCAAAACTTACTTCAACAAGTAGTCCTGGACAGGTAATATTGATTTCTGAAACATAGTTCCCCATGATATCAAATGCGACCCAGTCAACTCCGTCCTGCATAAGCTCTGCACATATTCGATCACATTCATTTTTAACTGATGCCGAAAGAGATATTGCATGAAAATTTGCTCCCTGGGCAATATTAGCTAAAAAATCTCCTTCTTTAGGCACTTTTAAAATTGAACCTAATTCTTTACCCTTAAAATATATGGAACGAATTTCTCCACTCGTCACTTCTTTACAAAATGGCTGAGCAACAACTGGTCCATTATTTTCTAAAACTTTGGCCTTAAATATATCTTCTAAATCGGGTCTATTGATTAAAACTTTTTCGACTCCAGTTCCTTGAAATAGATCAAGTGGTTTTAAAATTAGTTCTTCATGTTTTTCTTTTTTTAAAACTTCTACAAATTTAATAAATTCGCTAAAGCTGCTTCCAACATAACTAGCAAGTGACGATGGCTGGGTATAGGCATGTAGTTTTTCATTATATTTCAAAATACCATCAGGTGAATTCAAAACACTAATGCCTTTTTCTTGATAAAATCGAAGCATCCATAAATAACGTAAATAGCGTGCATCAAATGGAGGATCAATACGCATATGCAGCATATCTTTGGCGTGAATTAATTGCTGACTTCCAATGCCTAAATTAAAAGATTTTAAATAGCACCCATCTTCATAGAACTCTCCGTCAAAATTATAGACAAAAAATTCTGGCCTATTTTTATTACTAATATAAAAATCTTTTTCAAAAAGTAGATAAACTTCTATACCTGCTTTTTTCATAGTCAGAGCAAGCATAAGAGAGCTGTCTTTTTTGGGATTTAGCTTTTCAATTGGATCAATAAAAAGAACATGCTTCATATATTGTACCTATAAGAAGAGGTACTTGGAAAATTCAGGAACCTCTGATTGATTTTTAAAATCATTATGCTTTTTGTTAATAAAAAGATAATAACCTCTTAAGTCTAACCCAAGTTTTTTGCGTAGTCCTTCAAGATCATCTGATTTTTTTTCGTAAGTTAAAAAAGCTGCAAAACTAGCGTTATTCCATTGCCTTTGAATCGGAAAACAATTTTTGGGCGGTATATTAATTTCTTGGCATTTTTTGAGAATATCTGGTTTGAATTTTTTTTCTAAAAATTCGTCTAATATGGCCTCCGAGTCTTCTTTGTTCTGAGGAAGTAACTTTTGATAGTGTTCTTGTAATTCAGCAGCTAAACCCACCACCATTTTTCGTAAAATCTTATCCTCTAATTCTTCTTTTTGCTCAATATGCAAATAATCAAGCTGATTTGCCTGAGTAAAATAATCTTCTAACATTTCTTTAGCAAAATAATTGGCAAGATTTTCGTTGAGCTCGACCTCATTATTAATAAAGAAAATGGTATGGAAAAGTTCATGGAAAATCAGTTCGGCCAATTCATAATCAGTGTAATGAAAAAATGATGATAGAATTGTATCTGTAAAATATCCAAGAGTTGAATAAGCATAAACAGGACGAAGCCAAGTTACAAAATTTTCTGCTTCTTTTTGTTTGGCAAATTTTTTAGCTTGCTCCAGATTAAAAAATCCTAAGTAAGGAAAACAGCCCATTACCGGGAAACAAGTTTCATAGGCCTTAATTTCTTGGTAGGGAGAAGCAATAACTAAATAGGTTACCGCCTTATTTTGAAGCATGGTTGTTTGAGAGTAAATAGCAGTCTCTTTTTTTCCCCAATATTTATAAAAATATTTTTTCAGGGCACCGATTTTTCTAATTTTATCTTTTTGTTCAGCTGGAACACGGACATTTTTGAGCATTTCTTGATTATCGCGTGCCTTTGACTGTAAAGAAATCTGACCGACACTTTGTTCGTAAAGATAATCAAACTTTGCACATCCTCCTATCGCTAACATAAAGAGTAGAGCTGATATTTTTAGAAAATCCATGCAAACCCGAATAAATATTTAATATTATCCCTGGCCTGGTTAAACTCAAAGGCCGGGAATAAAGTTTTAACAGACCCCTTTAAGGAAAATCGATCTGTTAATTTTAATTGAAGTGTAAATGAACCAAAAACAGAATTATATCGTTGCTTGGATAATTGGGCGGGAATAACTAATTGAGCATGTGATGTAACATCTTCATAAGTTGTATCTCCACCTGAGGTTATAAATTCTCTGGCATAGCCCACACTAATTACGGGAATAATCCAAGAACCTCGACCTGCCAACATTTGTTTGATTCCCAGACCAAAAACATTAGTGCTGACTCGACTTTGCTGAGAAATACGATCAACATTGTATCCCGTAATCCGAGATCGTTCATTTTGGGTTGTTGTATCTTTAGTATTTGAAAAATTTAGATCTATGGCGGTCAAATCAAAAAGATAACTCGATAAACCTACTGAATAATTTCGTGTGACCACAGAATTTTGTCTATTGGCCCCAAAAATTTGCTTGTCGTAGCCAAAATCAAAATCGAATTCAAAAACTGCGAAAGCTTTTAATGGTAAAATGAGCATCAGGATAAATATAATTTTGAGCGGTTTCACTGCTACCTCGACTTATGTCTATTGTAGCAAGTGAAAAATTTAAACCAGAGAGGGGGAAGAAATTCCCCCCTAAATGAAAGTCTAATTTATTGAAATAATGAGGGAGCCTTTTTTCCGAGATCGGTCACAAGCTCGCCTTGGCAAGAAAGTGCGGTTGCAGACAAAATTTTCACGTCTACCCAGTGCCATTTAAAATCAGTTTCTATGTTCTCAGGGATAAAGTGGACAATTCTGTTACAGTTTGTTCGTCCTTTCCACTTCTTTACCCCTCCCATATTTCCTTCGCTATCAACCAAAACTCTAAACGTTTTTCCAATTATCGTTTGGTGAATTTTATTTTGAATATCCAACTGATAAGCTTGAATTTCTCGAAGACGAGCTCCTCGGACATCATCACTTAACGAATCTTCAAAATTGGCGGCACGAGTTTTATTTCGTTTTGAATAAACATAAGAATAAATAAAATCAAA
>JAURXW010000223.1 GCA_030654205.1 Bacteriovorax sp. | reverse complement strand
ATCATTTTATGATGGTGTGGTCAAATATAGCCATAAAAATAATGACAATAACAACCTAGAGGCCACGGGTTATTATAGCAATGATGCTTTTAGTATTAGTTCAGATTCTTTATACATTTATAATAACAGGTTAATGTCTTTAAAATGGAATCATAAATTTAACAATAAAAGTTTTGGAGACTTAATCCTTGTAAATAGTAAGTATAAATTTAATATTGAATTTGATGGCAATTCTAATAATGATTTCAATTTGGGCTATAATGTAAATGAAACAGAGTTGAAACTAAAAATGAGATACATACTCAATGAAAATCATAGTTTTAATTATGGTATTTCAAGTAAATCATATGTTGTTTACCCTGGAAATAAAGAACCAAAAGGTTCTGAATCGATTATTGAAACTTTAAATATCCCAAAAGAAAAAGCATTAGAATCTGCAGTTTTCATTTCAGATGATTTTAAAGTAAGTAAAAACCTCTTATTAAATTTAGGCTTTCGCTACTCATTTTACGCCTCGCTTGGTGAAGCATCACAAAAAAAATATGCCGAAGGATTACCTAGAAATGAGGGAACTGTCATTGATACTTTAAACTTTGGCAAAAATGAAATAATTAAAACCTATGGCGGTCCCGAAATACGTGCTTCAGCAAGATATTTTTTATTTTCTGATTTTTCTGTAAAGGCAAGTTATAACAGTACCTATCAATACATTCATACCTTATCAAATAACACAACTGCATCTTCAACAGATACCTGGAAACTTTCAGACTTAAATATTAAACCGCAACAAGCAAATCAATATACTTTAGGATTTTATAAAAATATAGACGGCAATACCTATGAGTTAAGTCTTGAGGGCTATTATAAAAAATCAAAAAATATACTTGACTATAAAGTTGGGGCTGATTTATTACTTAACAAATCTATTGAAGCCGAAGTTTTACAAGGAGATGGAAAAGCTTATGGTATTGAATTTCTGATAAAGAAAACTATAGGGAAACTTAACGGTTGGATTGGGTATAGTTATTCACGCTCTTTTGTTAAATTCGACAGTGAATTTAGTGAAGAACGCGTAAATAATGGGAACTTTTTTCCTTCCAATTTTGACAAGCCACATGATTTTAGTTTAGTTGCAAATTATAAGATTACAAAACGATTCAGTTTTTCGGGAAATTTGGCTTATCAAACTGGAAGGCCTGTAACTTATCCCGTTGGAAATTACATTTTTAATGGCGCTAGTTATGTGCTGTATAGCGATCGTAATAAGTTTAGGATTCCAGATTATTATCGTCTTGACCTTGGTTTTAATATAGAAGGAAATCATAAAATTAAAAAGTTTGTTCATAGTTTTTGGAACATTTCAATTTATAATGCCCTTGGCAGAAACAATCCTTATTCTGTATTTTTTGTTACAGAAAATGGCAAGATAAAAGCATATCAAAGTTCCATATTTTCTATTCCAATACCTACTATTACCTATAATTTCAAATTTTAATTTTATTTGAGATAGAATAAATAACTTAAGTTTATGAAAAAAGTCAAAATATATCATATAATCTACCTTACAATTATTGTCTTAATTGCCAATAGTTGTATTGAACCATTTGACATTAAAACAACAACATTTGAAAGTGCTTTGGTAATTGAGGCTACAATCACCAATGAATTTAAATATCAGGAAATTAATTTAAGCAAAACATTTCAACTTGAAGATAACGGTCCTTTAGCCGAAAGTGGCGCTAATGTCAAAATTGTTGATGATGGGCAAAATACCTATAATTTCAGAGAAATTAGCCCAGGAAAATATGTTTCTTATTATGAATTCAAGGCGCTGCCAAATAAAAATTATCAACTCCAAATAATCACTAGTGATGGGAAATCCTATAGCACTACACCAACTCCGTTAACAAATAGCACTCAAATTGATAATTTATACGCATCAAAAGAGATCGATGATTTAGGCTTTGAGAAAATATCAATTTTCGTTGATAGTTTCGACCCTACTGGCAATTCTAAATATTATCGTTATGAATATGAAGAAACTTATAAAATTATTGCTCCAAAATGGAGCGAGTATGATTTAGTAGTGACTTCCAATGTACCGCCTTTTAGAATCGAAAAAGTTTTTAAAACAAGAGAAGAACGCGTTTGCTATAAAACAGAATACTCCAATTCAATTATACAAAACGAAACTATTGGATTTTCTGAAGATCGGGTTTTTAAGTTTCCTGTTAGAGTCTTATCAAAAGACAATGCTATTATTTCACATAGATATAGTATTTTAGTTAAACAATATGTACAGTCTCTAGATGCATATACTTTCTACAAAACACTTAATAAACTATCGGGATCGGAAAGTTTGTTTTCTCAAAATCAACCTGGTTTTTTCAATGGCAATGTGTTTTCAGTAGATGATCCTAATGAAAAAGTTATTGGTTTTTTTGAAGTTTCATCGGTTTCATCGAAAAGAATGTTTTTTAATTTTCTAGATCTTTTTCCTGATGAACCACTTCCTCCTTACTTTACAGATTGTGTGCCTTATGCACCTACTAATAAGTTCTATGCAAATGATCCCTCAGATTTATTTAATCTGATTAGTAGCGGATCAGTAAAATATTATATGGCTAATGTAACTCCAACTCCTAATAGCGATGAAGGTCCTTATTTAGTGGTTTCACCAGAATGCGGAGACTGCACAAAACTTGGAACTAATGTAAAACCTGATTTTTGGGTAGAATAAACAATTAATAATAAGATGAAAAAAATAGTATTCTTTACAATTATATTTCTTTTAATAAAAAGTTATTCATCCTACAGTCAGATAATTTTAAAAAGTGATGATATAGCTGCTTATAAAAATATCCCGCAAGAAAAAATATTTGTTCATCATAACACTACATTTTTACTTACTGGAGAGTATTTATATTATAAAATTTATTGTATGAATGCTAACACCAATAACTTAAGTGATATAAGCAAAATAGCTTATGTTGAATTGGTTGGAACTGATAAAGTTTCTGTTTTTAAGCATAAACTAAAATTGAATAATGGCTTAGGACAAGGAGATTTTTTGATTCCGACCAAAATTCCATCCGGAAACTACAAGCTTATTGCATATACGCAATGGATGAAAAACTTACCACAAAATCAGTTTTTTCAAAGTGATATAAGTATTATTAACCCATTCCAAGAAAATCAGTCTTCTGTTCTAGAAAAAAATCAACCGGTTAACATCCAAAACCTCAATCATAAAACAGAAAACGCTGAAAACAACAACATCTCATCTAATTCTGAAGAAAATAATTATCTTGATTTAAATTTAAATGCAAATTCATTTAAAAATAGAGAAAAAGTTATTCTGACAATTAAAAGTTTAAAAAATAATCTTTCAGATGGTAATTATTCTATTTCTGTTAGAAAAATTGACACCTTACAAATTCCAAAAAGGATTACAACAAATACTTACATAGCTTTGTATCCTCCAAAATTATCATCAAATTCCATATCAAATTCAACAATTTATTTACCTGAACTTAGAGGTGAACTCATTACGGGAAAATTATTTTACAAAGACACTAAATTAGCTGCTTCAAATACAAAAGTTGCACTTTCTATTCAGGGTAAACAATCCATTTTTAAAATTGCAAC
>JAURXW010000221.1 GCA_030654205.1 Bacteriovorax sp. | reverse complement strand
CTGGTACTCACGAACCTTGGCTTCAAAAATATCAATGAACTTTGCACCGATAATTTTTCTCTTTTTTTCAGGATCATCTACTCCACTTAAAGCATCATAGAATTCTTTTTTTGCATCAATAATTTCAATTTTTAAATAGGTTTGTTCTTTGAGCTTTTTAATATGATGATAATCCTGTAGTCTCAAAAGACCATTATCTACAAAAAAACAATGTAAATTCTCACCTATAACTTTTTGTGCCAAAGTTGCTGCCACTAGCGAGTCAACTCCTCCAGAAAAAGCACAAAGTACTTTTTTGTCTCCTATTTTTTTTACAATATGAAGTGCTTCAATTAACATTTCTTCAGCATTCCAATCAGATTTTAATTCGGCAATTTCGCGATAAAAATAATCGAGAATGACTTTTCCATGTTTTGAGTGCTCAACTTCTGGATGAAATTGCAATCCCATAATAGGACGCTCTTGATGCTTGATGGCCGCTACTAAATTATTTGAACTTTTCATGACTATATCAAATTGATTTGGAACAACTGAAACGTGATCCGAGTGACTCATCCAAACACTGATCGTTTCTGGACAAAGTGGGATGTTAAACAAAGGAGTAAAATGAATTTCGGCATGCCCGTATTCACCAATCAAACCTTTTTCTACCACACCGCCAAAATGGCTTCCTAAGAGCTGCATTCCATAACAGATACCAAGGACCGGCAGTGCTCTTTCTGCAAACATAAATGAGTAATCATTTTTATCTTCAAAGACTGATTGAGGACCGCCTGAAAGCACCAGGCATTCGGGAAGATTTTTTTTTTCAAAACGAGCTCTGCATTCATCTAATGTGATAATTTCAGATGAATAACCAAGTTCTCGAGTTTTCCTGGTAATTAATTGGGTATATTGTGAACCAAAGTCAACAATCCAAATTTTAGTTTTTTTCATTTTTTAACTCAATCTGTAATTTGGTGCTTCTTTGGTTACAAAAATGTCATGAGGATGGCTTTCTTTTAATGAGGCATTTGAAATTGTAATAAACTCTGATTTTTCAAAAAGCTCTAAAAGGTTTTTTGCTCCAACGTAACCCATTCCAGAACGTAGACCACCAACTAGTTGAAAAATATTACTTGAAAGTGATCCTCTATAGGGAACTTGTCCTTCAATTCCTTCTGGAACTAATTTACCAATTTCTTCTACTGCACCTTGCCCATAACGATCTTTAGATCCTAAGGCCATGGCGCCTAAAGAGCCCATTCCACGATAAACTTTATATGCGCGCCCTTGATAAAGAACCATTTCACCAGGAGCTTCATCAGTTCCAGCAAAGAGCGAGCCAATCATAACTGAACTGGCCCCGGCCGCAAGTGCTTTTACCACATCTCCTGATAGTTTAATTCCACCATCAGCGATAATCGGAATATTCATTTTTCTACAATATTCGGCGCATTCCAAAACCGCTGAAAATTGCGGAACTCCAATACCTGCAACCACTCTAGTTGTACAAATTGATCCAGGTCCAATTCCGACCTTAACTCCATCAACACCGGCCTCAATTAAATCTTTGCAGGCCTTAGCAGTTGCTACATTACCAGCAACGATATCAATATGCGGAAAGTTTTTTTTGAGCATCCGAACCATTTCCAAAACACCTTTCGAATGCCCGTGAGCAGTATCTACGACGAGCGCATCTACCTGGGCCTCAACTAATATTTTAGCTCGCTCAAATTCTTTTTCACTTACTCCAATAGCCGCAGCAACTCTTAGACGTCCAAATGAATCTTTGTTTGCGTTGGGAAAACTAATTGTTTTTAATATATCCTTAACTGTTATTAAGCCTTTGATAAGACCATCATTTGTAATCAGTGGAAGTTTTTCTATGCGGTGTATATGTAAAAGTTTTTTAGCATCTTCAATTGAAATTTGTGGACCTGCAGTAATCAGTTTGTCTTTTTTGGTCATAACATCTTTAACTTTTTGATCAAAATTAGACTCTAATTGTAAATCACGATTAGTTAATATTCCCACTAGCTTTTTATTTTTATCAACAACCAAAACGCCCGTAATTTTTTTTTGTTGTTTTAAGTCCATGACATAACTTAATGTCATTTCTTCATCAACACTTACAGGATTAAGAATCATACCTGCTTCAAATTTTTTAACTTTTTCCACTTCCTCGGCCTGTCGGTAAGGAGTTAGGTTTTTATGTATAACTCCAATTCCACCTTCTTCTGCTAAAACAATGGCCGAGGAAGCTTCAGTCACGGTATCCATGGCCGCGGAAACAATTGGAATATTCAGTGGAATATTTTTAGAAAACCAAGCTTTGGTCGTCGTTTCGCTGGGTAATATTTCGGAGTAAGCAGGCTTGATTAAAACATCGTCATAAGTTAGTGCCATTTCTTTTGCAATTTTGGCCATATAATTCTCACTCGCTTATAACTTTTTTAAATCGTTGATCAGTTTGTCGCTTTCTTTATATTGATTTTGATACTCTTTGCTGTAAGGACTTGGAGTATTTGTTTCTTTAGGTACCTCTTGCTCTAATACTGAAGCCGGGGCCCGCGATTTTGTAACAGGTGTATTTTCATTGGTACTTGCAACTGATGTGATTGAATTTTGTCCATAAATATGGAAAGTCATTTTTTCAGAGGTTATTTTTTTGCCTTTTAATTTTATTGCCGTCATAGATTTTTTGCCCATTTTTTTACTGACTGGCTTTTGGAATAGATTATTTTTATATTCCTCAATCATTTTTTGATCCACCGAAATTAATTTTGATTTCTCTACGACTATTTCTGGTACCTCTTTTGAAGCAACGGCCCTACTTGCTGAATGTTCAACTTTGTCGTGTTCTTTAAAAATGGCAGCAGAATTTTTATCCATTGGTACTACACCA
>JAURXW010000219.1 GCA_030654205.1 Bacteriovorax sp. | reverse complement strand
CGCTGGTACAAATGTAAGTGGATGATCTGTATTGGAAATCCATTGAATTAGTTCGTGTTTAGCCAGTTTAGATTTTTCTTCATCAATCTTTGTGAAAATGTGTTGCATAATTGCTCCTAAAATAAATATGTATTAAATTATTATCGTTAATAATATTCTTCTGAAACTAAAATGTTAAAAGTTGATATTCACTTGATACTTCTGATTAAAAAATCTGGATATTTATTAATTTAATGTAAAGTTTTTCTAATATCCAGGTGCTACTAAGGTAGGAGTATTTTTTTGGGTGGTGTTACCTAGGCCGAGTTGGCCGGATCCATTATCCCCCCAGCATTTTAGCGATCCAGCGATTGTAATTCCACAGGAGCTTTTAAAGCTGACTGAAATTTCTCGATAAATGATTCCTGCATCAATGAGTAATGGAATTTGTGATGGTGGTGTACCAGTAGTTCCATTGCCGAGTTGTCCATTGGAATTACTTCCCCAACATTTAAGAGCACCAGCGGTTGTTATGGCACATGTGTGATGTGCAAAAGTCGCACTGAGTGCAACTTTTGCATAAGTTGTTCCTGCATCTATAATGATTGGAGTGAATTGATTGACTAGAGTATTATTTCCAACTTGTCCGTATCCATTGGCTCCCCAGCATTTAAGTATTCCCGCAGTTGTAATGGCACAAGTTGAATCTTCTCCGGCCGCTATATCTTCATATGAAGTGCTTGGGTCAATATTAACAGCACTTAGTCGAGGTGAAGTATTGGTTCCATCGCCAAGTTGGCCTAGAGAGTTGTTTCCCCAGCATTGAATTTTATCGTTATTGGTTATTGCGCATGTATGATTGCGACCTGCGGCCACGCGTTTGTAAGATGTTCCTATATTGGCAGTAATAGGAGAATTTTCAATAGCTCCTGTCCCGTTGCTATTGCCAAGCTTTCCATCCCAACCATCACCCCAGCATTTCATCACACCGTCTCTCGTAATTGCACAAGTATGATAAGAGCCAGCAGAGATATCAGAATAAAAAGTTAAACCGTCATCATTTATTAAAGTGGGAGAGTCAGCTTCATTGCCACTTCCAGAACCAACAAATGTCCCCCAGCACTTTATGTTTTGTGAATTCGTAATACCGCAACTTTGAGTTTCACCTGAAACAATTGATAAATAACTAGTCCCTGGATCATTTAATATCGTAGGTGTGTTAATGACATTATTAACTGACAAGAGCCCAAGTCCTAAACCTAGCTGTCCATGGGCCGTGTTGTTAATCTCAAAATTGTCTCCCCATGATTGGGCAATTCCCAAACTTGTAATTGCCATTGCTTTACTCGTTCCGACTGCTATTTTTTTGGGGACAATTGAGATTGTACCTGTGGTAGTTGCATTACTTAAATTTTTAGCAAGTGCTACAACTTTAACATCTAATGAAGATTTTATGCATCCAGTAGTGATGAGAAATATTATTAGTACGAGAGGTCGTTGTTTTTTGCAATTTATCATAGAGCTTACTCATATTTGTGAATAATATTTGTAAGAGCTTTGTTTGCCTTTAACTTTTTTATCGATGCAGACAATTTATTAGTTAAATCTGTAACTTTAGATTTCTTACTAACCATAAAATAAACTTCGCTCGTCGAAATATTTAAAGGATGCTGAATAATCTGTCCGCTGGCATGAGCTTCTTTAATAAGATTTGTGCCAGTGTAGCGATCGGCGATGAAACCATCGATCCGATTGGCTAAAAATTTCTTAAGATTTGTTTCATCATTGTTTGCAGAGGCATCAAACTTAGAAATCATAGCGTCTATTTCAGGAGAATATAAATTTCCTTTAACCGCTCCTAACTTTAGTTTGGTTGTGGCCAAATCAGAAACTTTTTTAATATCAGAGCCACTGCCTACTTTCACAAAAAGTGTTGAGATTTCATTTCGATAACCTAAAGAAAAATTAGCATATTTCTTTCTTTCTGGAGATTTGCTGGCACCCATGACAATATCGATACTTCCAATTTCGCTTTCAACCAATTGCCTGGCCCATGGTAGCTCAATAAATTTTGGCGTACATCCTGTATTTGTTAAAACGGCTTGCAGAAGTTCAACATCTAGTCCAACTGGTTGACCAGAAGCTTGTTTTACTTGATAAGGGACCCAAGGCTCCCAACCAATTTTTACTTCACAAGCTTTTGAATTGGAAAATATGAGAAGACCCAATAAAAAAAGTGAAATTTTAAGTGTGTTCATATATCTCCAAAATGTTTATGCAGTCTCTAGATCGAACTTTATCTTGATTTTCTTAACTTAATCTTTTCATTTTATAAAAATATTTCTTAAGCTTTATGTAATGTTGCCGAAAAATAACTTATGAAAAATTTCTTTCTAAATATATCCCTTGCTAAAAAATTATCTTTTTTAACTTTAGCCATTTGCCTGGCCGGAGCCTTGATTATTTTAACTCAAGTCTATCGATCAACTATTGGCCTTAACGAAGATATTATTAAAGATGAAATTCATGTTCAAAGATCATTAGTGTCTAGTATGTATATCGAACCATTATGGAACTTTAGTGAAAATAGGGTGGCGGAAGTTTCCAATTCATTTATGGATCATAGTAATGGATTTCTTCCGATTGTTGCGATTAAAGTTGTCGACTATAAAGGACAGACAATTTTCATTAAGGATAATCATCCAGGTAAGGCATCTGATTTTGATCTAACAAAAGATTTACCATTTGAAAAAATTAATACTATTGAAATAAAAAAAGAAGGGCAGATTTTAGGAACAGTAATTACTGTTTCGAGCTATGAAGGAGTCATAAACAAACTTAGAAAAAATCTAGTTTATATTTTTATTTTTTCAATGTTAACTTCGATTATTGTGAGTTTTTGTATTTATCTTTTTTTTAACAATCTTTTAATCAAACCCCTCAAGGTATTGTTGGGGCATATTACTCAAATTGAAAATGAAAACTATGATTATCAAGGGTTAAAAACAAAATCTTATGAGATGTTATTAATATCTAATTCTCTAAATAAGACTTCTCAATTAATCAAAAAACGAAATGAAGATTTAAAGCATTATACAGAAAATTTGGAACGAATGGTTACCGAAAGAACTGGTGAATTAGAATCAATGACAGTTAAAAATGTTAATAGCAGTCGATTGGCCGCAGTCGGAGAAATGGCATCAGGTATGGCACATGAAATAAATAACCCTCTCGCCATTATTGGGGGACAAGTTTATAAGTTAAAGGCGATGTTTAAAGCAAATAACCAGTTGGAAGAATACGAAGCTCCTTTAAAAGCTATGACAATGATGATTGAAAGGATTGCAAAAATTATTAAAGGGCTAAAAAATATTTCAAGAGATGGGCAGGCCGATCCACTGGTGGAGTTTTCAGTAAGAACTATGATGGATGAAATTATCTTTTTGACTGAAATGAAAATTAAATCACATGATATAAAATTTGATGTGGCCATTGATCCTTCCGTTGAACTAGCTATTGGACGTGAAGTTCAAATTTCTCAGGTTTTAGTTAATTTAATTAATAACGCTGTTGA
This sequence comes from Bacteriovorax sp., assembly GCA_030654205.1. Lineage (GTDB taxonomy): Bacteria > Bdellovibrionota > Bacteriovoracia > Bacteriovoracales > Bacteriovoracaceae > Bacteriovorax. The sequence goes on along the minus strand of JAURXW010000219.1, from coordinate 9,764 downwards.
TGCAATTCGAACCATAGATCAAAAATGGGTAAAAATTGAAATTGCAGATAAGTTTGAATTTGTTGAATTTAAAATTACTGATAGTGGTAGTGGAATTTCAACAGATATAAGTAATAAAATAATGCAGCCATTTTTCACAACAAAAGAAGTTGGAAAAGGAACCGGGTTGGGACTCAGTATTTCGAGAGGAATAATCGAGGGGCACGGTGGAGAGTTTTTTTACAACAATAAATGCGATAATACTCAGTTTGTTTTTACAATAAAATCTGCTTTGAAAAAATCTCTTACAGCTTAATTAATAAGGCAACAATTCATCTTATTGTTGAAATACTACTTAAATGTGGTTTAAGGAAGTTTACCACATGCAGACGTAGTCATTACATCCGTTCATTGGGTCACACATTCCACCAAAGTCGTTCCAGCATTCTGTATATGTATCACCAGGCGTACACGGCAAACTTGGTGCACTATTTGCCCCTCCGTTTCCGCAGTAATTACCCATAGTAATATTCCAAGACAAAGCGGATACTTTTTCCGTCGTCGAAAATACTACCAGTGTAGCGAAGACAGTTGTGAAAACAAGAGTTGAAAATATATTTTTTAAATTCATTGTCATGACTTACATTATATCACAATTAAGATCTATTTATTGAGTATTAAGTGAATAGATAAGACTCCGTATATACTAGCTATTTTTTACTGTTAAATAGATTTCATCAAACCTTCATTCACTTTACAGTTTAGTAACTTAATTTCGAATGACTCACTTGTATTTTGATTAAAAAAAGGAAGAAGAATTGGTCACAACAAGTGCTGTATTCCAATACTCCCAGTATTGATCAGGATTTTCTTCATCTTTCCAATAATTTTTAAATTCGACATCATGTTGAAAAAGTTTTTCTTTTTTTTGACGATCCCATGTTTTTTTAGAATCGGGAAACTCACATATCTCACTTGCTTCTTTGCTTGAAAGATCTAGAAACATAAAATTCAAATTTTTAATGAATAAGTGTATTCGCCAGTTTCTTCCATTTTACTTGAACTCATTAGTTCAAGATGAATTAGAAACTCTCGTTCAAGAAAAGTTGGAATTGAATTCCAAAGGTCTCTTTTTTTAAAATAGTCGATACATGGTTTCTCGAATAATATAAGCAGCTCCATTTTGAATTTTATCTTTTGTTTGAGTTGGGAGTTCAGTATCAACAATGACTATTTTCAACTCAAGCTTGATAATACTTATCTCTTCAAGCTGCTCTAAAGAATATATATTGGTGCCAATTTTGTTTATTGACTCAATAACTTGATTAGCAATTCTGCTTGCATCTATTCCTAACAAATCGCCACCACCACTTGTAGCTCAACCTTTTTTAGCAGCTCCAAAAGATGCGAGAGAAAACAAAAGTAAAAACGTCATTAGCATTAATTTTTTCATAAATACTGGACCTTGGTTTTTCTTTAATTTTAACATTTTTAAGCTTAAGTTTTTGTTTTGATTCCAACATTACTACTATGTGCAATTTTAAGACAGATAAAAAATACATACCTATCTAGGGAGCTTGGTTCGATTTCCAGGGCCCTGTGCGCCTTTGCAATTTGACCCAAGAGGGGAGCGAGTCTTTGAAAATATAAGAAAAGGCTTTTTGGAACTATACTTAAACTCTCATTAAAATCGAGTGTCTATTTTTTAGACATACAAATTTTAAACAGCTAATTGTAAAAAATTCAATTTCATCAGCGCCACATTTTTTCGTGTAATAATTTATTTAATATTTTAAGTAACCAATTACCTCATGAACAAGAGCAATTTATGAAATTTTTAGCATTATTACTTGTATCAATTTTTTCCGTATCTTCATTTGCACTTACAGATGCGGAACTTAATACAATTATAAATAAGGCCGCAGTAAAAACAGATTTATATTTTTGCTTTAAAGCGGCTCTCGGAGCAAGTCCTTCTGGAGACAAAATGATAGACAAATTAGTAAATAACAATTGCGATAAAAACTTAGAAGAAGCTAAAGCGTTGAATATTTCAAATGAAGAAATTGAAGCAATTGCAAAGCGTGTATTTGAAGAGACCAAGCAAAGTGATTTTGATAAAGCTCTTGAAGAGGCTCTAAATCACTAAGATTAATTTTACATGGCGATTATCAAGACAAAGACTTAATTAATAATACTAAGGCCTGAGAATATAAAAATCTCAGGCTTTTTTTTATTTCAGAACCTTCTACCGATATTTTATAGCACCTAAATTTATATTTAAAATTTTTAATAAAATATGAGCGGAGTATTCGTATTTCCTATTTGCACTGTGAAGTCGTGTTGAACTATTACTAGTAGTGATTTAACCAAAGAGGCATTTAAATTAAAGGTACGAAAGATGATTTTTTTGACTTTGAGAAGTCAATGATTTTTGCCAAGCGAATATTTGGTGCCTCTGCTTTGACGATTATCGAGTTGGGTTACTTTTGTTCATGGGACTTCCGTCTTTCGGCTAGGCTAAATCGCCTGAAAACTGATAGGGGTGCTTTTGTTATCGAAGGCTAAGGGATCATAGATATATGGCCCCTTAAAACCACTCTACCTTTATGGACTGAATTTGCCTGAGGTGGCTTATTCATGATTAGCGGAAGAGGTGGAACTAACTTTATTTAACAAGACTTGAGTAGATTTTTGAACAGTCTCTCGGGAAAATCATTTTTCCAAGTTGATTCTTTTCCCTTAACAAGTAAACTGAACTGGGAATTTTATTTTTAAATTCATCGCGTGGGAACCAGACCTCAGGATGGTTGTTGAACTTAATAAATTTTCTGAATTTGCCAGATGAATCATGTCCAAAGAGCTCATCTTTTGGATTATCTAACCCATTTAAAACATCTTTTAACTTGAGCCCATTGAAGCGCTTGTTATAAGAATCAATAATCCATTTTTCATTTTTATATTCTATGATATTGACTGCGTGATCTTCTACGTGTTCTCCTAGTTGTGCTGTAACGTAAAGATAAGTATTGGCTATACCGGCTTCTTTTAATGCGTAATGTGTAATAAGTGCATGCTCTCGACAGACTCCACCAGAAATTCGAATGTATTCACTGAGGGGAATATCAATTCCCTTTTCTCTATATTGTTTTACCAAGTCAAGATATTCTTTATTTGAATAACTTTTGTTTTTTAAAATATTATCTGCAATAAAATTTGAAATGCTTTCAATTTTTTCTGTTAACGATTTGTTCGATTTTTTTATCTCTTTTGCATATGCCCGTATGGGATCAAATGCAATATTTTCGAAATCAGCGATATAATCAGGTTGAATTCCACCGACACTAGTACTTCCCTCGATAATGCTTTGGGGAGTGATATCTCGATACTTATTGGTGCTTAGATTATATAGAGATTCATCACTTGGTCGTGCAAGTATGATATGAGAGTAAGAGATTAAAATAAAAGATATTAACCTTGCAATATTTTTATTATGTTTATGACAATTATTTTCCAAACCATCTCCTTCCTTACTTATCGTACTTTTATTAATCAATTAAAATTTTTCTATAGATACCCGTCTGTGGCGCTCGGTTTTTGAGAAGGATCATATTTAATTAAAATCAGTTCATGAAGGCACCCACTGTCAAAAGAGTAGAGCCTAAATAATTCTTCTTCCTGATGGTGAAGATGATAAAGGGCATGAGAATGATCTAGGGGGAAGACTTTCCATGTGAAAACCTAATTTCTGCGTTTTCCATAGATTTGAAATTTCAGCAGATGAACATGAATATTTTCCTTGCTCAAATTTTTCAAAATTTAGTTGTGATTGATCAAGTAGATTAACAACACATTTCATTGTTTGGTTTCCAGTTTACTAGAGGATTATTTTATAGATTTTAGTGTAGTTTACACTATTCGCATAGATGGTGCCCGTCGCAATAAGGTAGAAGAACCACTGACGACAGGGACATTATACCCAATCCAGTGGCGCGAGTTGAGAGTGAATCTAGCGGAGCTGGCAAAACTACGCTATATTGACGGATGGTCGCGAAAACAATTAGCAGAACATTATGGTCGAACAGAGATGGCCATTCAGAACTATTTTCAAAATATAAAAAAGAAAGGCTTTAACTTAAGCGGCTAAGCGAAAAGTGACTTCATCGTATTCAACGTGAGGTCGCTTGACTACTCTTCCATCAATTTCGAAAGTTTTAACTTTTATAACGCCAATGTCTTCAAAAAATTGAATTGTCTTATTTAAATTTGAAACATCAAGCTTAGTAAGTTTTGCAAGTTCATAAACTGAGCGAGGTTTATAGGTAATGATTGCGGATAAAACAGGTATGTTCTTAACAAAGCGATTAAAATCAGTTTTATTGTCAAAACTTACTTCAAACTCAGTGTCACCAGAAGTTTTACCACTTATTACTTTGCGGGCTGCTTTTTTAAAATCTGCAAATACCTGATCGGTAGTTTTACAAGATACGACTAGTCTTTTCATAGTTGGACTCCCATGTGTTCAGTTACGATGCTTCTAAAATCATCGACCAATTGGTCAAGATCAACAAAAGTATAAGGCATTTCTAATTCATCAAGATGATAGTGTGGCCCTTTCGGGTGATGATTATCCATTAAAACTTTTTTGCCACGAACTCTATCAACACAAATTAATCCCCATTTTAAACCATCTGGATATTGCTTCGAATTCTGGATTTCATGGACTGAAATTTCAATAGTAAATCTTTTTCTAAGAATGAATTTTTCATGGCGAATTAGTTTTGCCTTCATATTGGTAATATATACCAATATTTGATTATGTTCCACTTTAAAGGAGAAATATATAAAGTGTTTGACCTGATAAGGCTTTGAAAATAGAATAGAAAAATGATGAAATTGATCATATCTTTGAGTATTTTTGTGCTTTTTGGGAAAGCCGTAGCTGGAGAATGCCCTGCTGGGCAGTATTTTGTGTCAGCTTATAACCGTGATGCCTATTATCGCACTGACGGCACTTTTGTAAGTAGCACAAAAGTTGAGGCCCATTGCCGGAAATATCATTTTTCTAGTCCACTTAAATTAATTTTTCAGAATACTATACCAGATGGTTGGCCAAATCAGCTTGAACTTTTTAAAAGCTGGACTCCTGCTGAAAAAAGAGAAATCAACAAAGCTATCAACTCACTTCCTAAAATAATTAGAAATTTAGGTGAGATTAAAATTTATAGAGCTGTTAAATCGTCATTTCCAGACAATCATGCTTCATCAGGGCCAGACGACTCGATAATTGTTCTTTATGATAGTGCGAAAAAATTTGGTTACAGAAAAGCTCTTGCACACGAAATGGCCCATATTCTTTACTCTCGTTTGGATAGAGAAGGACAGGGCGATTATCAGGGAGCATCAGAATGGAGAGAAATAGCACGTGATGTTTATAATACTCCTCGAAAAGAATTTTCTGAACAAGATGGTGCTATAGCGCCAGAGGAAGATTTCGCTAATAACATTGAACATTTTATTACAAATAAAAACTATTCCAGTGTTCTGAATAAAAGAATCACTGATTATATTGGTTCGCTCTTAGGAATGAAAAAATGAAAAGTTTAACAAGGCTTGGAATAATAATTTTACTTGCACTTTCTTGTTCACACAGTAATCCAGTTGATGCTCAAAAAACTGCACAAATAAGCAGAAGTAGCGATTGGGATTTGATTTTTCAAATGGAAAAAGAGCATTGGGATAAAGATACTGTTATCGCAAACCTGGGTACTCCTTCTGAAATAATAAATGATGATAAAACTAAATCGACGTACTTAATATACTTGGACAATAACCTAAGACGACAAAAGTGGTCCATTGGATTTAGTCAGAGCAATAAATTATCTAGCATTAGTTTTTTTCCAAACCTTTCAAATGAAGCTAGTTTTTCAGTTGAAAAAATAATTGAAAAATGGGGAAGGGAATGTGTAAAAAAATCAGAAGTAGATAACTCGCAACATTTTATCCAGAAAAAACATTACTTAGACTGTGGCAAAAATAGGAAGGCCCGTTTGAATAATTTAGATCAAGTCAACGGACTATTTATTGAGCTTTAAACTTGGTTCGAATAACATCGACATTGGTGCCTGTCGCAATAAGGTAGAAGAACCGCTGACGACAGGGACACAATACCCTATCCAGTGGCGCGAGTTGAGAGTGAATTTAGCGGAGCTGGCAAAACTACGCTTTATTGATGGATGGTCGAGAAAACAATTGGCCGATCATTATCAGAGAACCCTCTACGCTATTACAAATTATTGTCAGAACATCAGGAGAAAGGATTTTGATCTCGAGGGGCTGACAAAAAAGGAACGGGAGCAGATCAGATGGGCATACAAAAATTAATTTCTATTTCAGCGACTCTGGCTGTTCTTCTTGTTTCCACCGGACAGCTTCCAAAAGTATTAAAGGTTGTAAGAGTAGCTCAATTGCAGCTTATTAAGGATTCGCAGGCATCCAAATGGGGAATGCCGATGCTTCCGCCAAGCAGATAAAAGACAAATGCCCTGAGACTTGTGAGAGTCTCTGGGCATTTGGGAAATTATTAAATTCTTTGGTCATACAAACATGGATTGAGATTCTTCCTAGAGGTTTAGATCTAATCTTTCAATATAATACTACTCTTCCTCTGCGATAAATTGAGAAACTTGTGTGATCAATCCAGAATCTTCACTCACTTGAAAGAGAAATACTATCTGCTGATTTTGAGCATTTTTATTTTTAACGTCCACAGTACAAGACGTATTCTTAGAATCATTTTCTTCGCACTCTAGTGTCTCAATGTTCACAGTATCTGATGATACATCAATTATAACTAATGAATCATAATTTATTACAGTGAAACCCTTTGCAATTGCACTGGATACTCTGATTTTTGCCTGCTCAACTTTATTAGTTGCTGCCATCGCAGAGAAAGATAAAATAAGAAAACACGTTCCAAGTAAAATTTTATTCATAAAATCTCCATTAGTTTATTTTTCAAATAATGGCATAACCTAAAAAAAAATGAAAAATATCATCTCGCCTGTGTAAACAATACACATGGATTTAAAAAATTAGACTTCTAGAACATTTAAGAATTGCTCCAGCAATTTTCTATATTACTGATTAATGCTTCGTAATCGCCTGATTCTCATTAAGTCTTCGCTCAACGATCCAAAAGCCTTAAATCTTGAGGCATGGCCTTGTTGACCACCTTTTGGGTGCTTGAGCTAAGAGATACGCAACAAGAGGCACCTCAAAGCCATTTAATTTAGAGGTGAATATCTTCCACAATTTTTTTAAATCGACCTATTTAGTCACCCAAGAAAAGTTAAGCTTAATAATCAAAAATCCGATCAGTTTATAATGGAAAGAATCTTCCGTCTCTGCGGTTTAATTATTTTAGTTTTCTGCCTCTCCTTCACTGCCAGTGCAGGAAGAAACATTGCCATTGTCGTAGATGGTAATGATACAGACCCAGATGGGATTGGAGAATTCTTAACTAATTCATCAAACCAAATAGCCAATTTACTTCAAAAATCTTCAAGGGAAGTAATCCGGATAAACGCTCGTGATGGATCTTCAGCTAAAGATATCATTAAAACAATCTCTGAGCTAAAGGATATAGACAAACTTGAAATCTCCCTAATTACCCATGGTGTAGTGGTAAATCCAGAAGAGTCTTTTGTAGCAGGCAAAAAATTTACTTCTCTTGAGATGAAAAATAGATTTCCACTTAGTCATCTACGCCCAGATGAAGTAAAAACTCAATATGCCTTCTCAAAATTAAATAATGATGTTCATTTTTCATTTGCGATGTTTACACCGAATGGGAATAGCAATGATGATTTTCTAGGTCTTGGAGAATTGCATGAAACTTTAGCAAAGCTGAAAATTAATAATCCTAAGCTGAAAACGAACCTTACAATTCTTTCTTGTTTCGGTGGAAATGCCATAAGGGCCTTGAAAGATATACCAGATCTACAGGTCTTTACGACGTCCTCAGGTAGCCAACTTGCTCTTGGTTATCCGTTTATAGATCTTGAAAGTTTAAAAAAATCAAATAGCGATGCTTTAGATTCTACTTCCGACCTTTGTAGAATCAAATTATGTAGCAACAATGAAAAAGGGATTAGCTATCCTCAATTTTTACAAAACTCTTTGCACCAAGGAAATAACTATTTGGATGCGCATATAGAAGCCAAAAAGAAGAATTTGGCAATCAAACTTAACAATTCTGATTTTTTTGAAAATAAAAATGACTCTATCACAAAAAGAACTATGCTTTCCATTCCTCAATCTTCTCTCGAGATTCTTTTTGGCGATGCTTGCCTTGGTGGCCCGACACTATTTGATGCAAAAAAATGTGAGTACCATGAAGATACTCAAATTTATGGCAAACTCTCGGCGGACACAACTTCACTCTTGCTTTTTGAATATTTGTCCAAGGCAAAACAAGTAGAAAAAGCTTACTTTGAAACATTAAAGAAAAGTCATTCATGTGGGTTTTTCCAAAAACATTCAGACGAAGTAGTGCTCAAAGAAGCATTCGATGATGTCATAAAAGATTTACGCAAGAAAGCGGAATTTTTTTCACAAGATGATTTGAATAAAGAAATTAATGGCATGAAAAATATAATAATCAATGTTAATGAAGCAAAAACAATTGAAAAAATTTTTGAAAATATAAATCAGACAAGTTTGCTTAGAGAAAAGAATTACGAGCTTCAGAAACAGCTAGTGTCGCTAAAAAATACAAATAAAGATTTAGAATCCTACAAACAAGAAATTGTCAGTGTCTTAGAAAAAAAGCTTAAAGATGCAACAGCACCAAATGCTTTAAAGAATTTTAGCAAAAGCTTTAATCTTTTAGCTGATGAATGGAATGGTATAAAAAAATCACCAAATCAAATGAATGATGGATTAACTATTCTTATACCTACATCCCCCATTCTTTTGAAGCAGCCTTCAAAAATGGTCGATGCAAGGGATCCAGAAATCTTTATTCTAGATAAGTGTTCAAAATCGAAGTATTTTGAATCAAAAGGTTTTGAAGGCAAAGATGTTACAAGCCTTCAAGTTGAATGCATACAAGATGAAGCAAGAAATGATCCATATTTAAAATTATTTGCACTAGCCCGGATTTTATATAAACCTGAATCAGAAGATGAGCGCAAGAAGATATGTGAGATGTTCGATACTGCTCTTGAAACTAATAAAAAAATAATTTCATGTGTTTCTAAAAGTTCAGTAAAAGACGAAATGGTTCTTAGAAAACTGCAATCGTTATTCTTACAAGGCTTAGAAAAAAATAAAGACTAAGGTATCAAGTCCTGACTCAACATTTTTAAATATTCGGCTTTTATCTCAATGCTTTTCTGGTTGAAACATAAATTTTAGACATAACTTCCCTAGTGAATAAACTACTAGACTGAATTTCACTTCACGATTACCAAGACAAAGAGTTAATGATATTTTTTCGCAGGGCCAGAGACATAAAAAATCTCAGCCCTGTTTATTTTTGTCCAGATCACCAATTACTTCATTTAGCTAAACACCTAAAATTCAGTTCAAACTCTTCAATTCAAATTTGAATTGGAAATTCATTTGCATTTTTCAACCCATCGAGTCGTGACGATCTATTTGTAGAAGTGGTTTAAGAAAAGGTTAAACCGCATGGTGTGGTCTAGTTACAAGGAGACAAATATAAAAACAAGGTAATGAAGGTGAAAAGGAATCCTGAGAAGTTCCTTTCATCCTACGGC
>JAURXW010000024.1 GCA_030654205.1 Bacteriovorax sp. | reverse complement strand
TTTGATAAACACGATGAATATTTAACAATATACATACTAGACTCCAAGGCCAGTATTGTACATTTTGTTTCTACCGAAGGGGAAGAAAAGAGAATTTCAATACGTTTTTTATGTAAAAGATAATATTCTATTAATGGTCTGACTTGTTCGAGTTCTCCCTCTGAAGAAACTTCAAAACAATAATCGGCCACCAAGAAATCCAATTTAAAAGATTGGCATTGAAGTTCAATTAAATTTTTTCTTTCAAAATCAATTCGCTTTTTTAGTGGTCTTGAAAAATTTTTTAAGAAGATCGCTAAGACCGACAAGGGTCCGCGAATGAGTGCCGCTAAAAAAAGCAAAAATATAAAAATTATCCGTGACATAATTATTTAGAATCGCAGACTAGTGTCAGCTTGTCACTGTGAGCTTATTTAGCCGATTTTTTTCATCCAGTAATATCCGAAATCATCAACATTACAAATACATTTCTTACTATTGCTTACAATACGGCGCTTTTTCGACCAACTATTTAAAAGAGCGTTGTAATCTTGAGCAAAAACCATAACAATAACCTCTTATAAATATTATACTTAATTACTTTCAATAACCGACTAAAAGGGGAGCAATTTCAATGTACGCAAAGATTTTATTAATGACTGCGATTTTATTATCAGGTCAAGTTTACGCCCAAAGTACAGCTACGACTTCTCCGGCCACTACAACTAAGGCCAAGAAAAAGACAAAAATTAAAGCACCAGTAGCTGCTGCAACAACTCCTGCTCCGGCCGTGGCCGTTGAAGAAGTTAAAAAAGAAGAAGCTAAAAAAGAAGTTGTTCAGGCTCCTGTGTTAGCTTCGGCATCATTTGCAAATCAAACTCTCACATATGTTAAAGATCATTTCTCAGCAAATTATCATGGTGAGTACTATTTAAAGAGACGTGATACTGAGAGCACCAACGAAAATCTACATGATATTCAAGATTTAAAAATCCTACACAGTCCAACTATTATTTATAAACCAGTCACTAATTGGCAAGTTATGGCCAGTGCTGAATTTAAATACAGCGATCAGCCGCCGGCCGTAGCCGACGTTGATTATCCAAATACTTTTTACCGTGCACTCTTTACTTTAACTCGCAAAAATATTTTAACGGAAAAAGAGCATGGTATTCAATTGGATGCCGGAATCGGAAGACGACAATTTAATACAGGAAGAGAGCAACGTGAAATTACTGGTAAATATCCGCTAGGCTCTTATGGTAATAATCGAATATTTACGACTCTTACCAAAACAGAAGGTAAGCACAATGCTTCATTATTTGTTCAATACCTGCATAACGATTATAAAAAATCTTCGGTTACAACTTGGGGACATGCTCTAGAAATTATCCCTACAATTACATTGCAACTAACTGATAAATTATCTTATCTTTTTAATGACGATATCAATTTATACATACCAAAAGATAGTAGTAATGCAAGAAGCGTTAAATCTACTCACGAAATGAGTTTAGCTTTTATAACTTATCAATGGACTGAAAAATTTAGCAATTACTATCAATTTAAATACTACCATAATGAAAATTTTACTCAGGCCTTTGGAACTCAAGATGATTACCTTGAACATTATATTGGATTTGCCTACGCTTATACCCCAAAAGCGATCCTAACTTTAGAAATTGGAAACGAAGTTGCCCATGCTAGAGATGGAAAAGATTTTTTCTCTAATAAAGCTAAGTACCCAGAAGTTGCTTTTTACTTAGATCTAGCAATATAAAACAAAAAACTAAAAAGGTCGGACTTTCCGGCCTTTTTTTAAAAAAAGTTTGTAGTCAAATTTCAACTTCTTCCAAAAATCCTCAAATATAAATTAAAACATCCGATAAATTACCTGAGCTAACTGCATGAACACTTTATGCATTAAAACTAACGGGACTTTTAACCATGGCACAAACCAATCTTGCTGTTTTAGAAACTTATTTAAAAGATATTATTATTTCGGAAGAAACCATACTCACTATGGTTGAAAATCGTGAACATATTTTTGAAATAAAAGATGAAGAAAAAACATTGGGATTTATTTCACTCTATGATTTAAAGGCCTATATCAGCGAACATGAAGAAGACGCTCAAAACTATTGGGTTAAAAATATTGATCTCGATGAGTGGAAACATATTTTTGAACATCCATTTTTTCAAAGAAGAAAACCACAATTAATAACTCCTGCTCTAACAAGCGATCCAGACGATTTAGACTTTTTTGTTCTCACCAAAGGTCAAAAAACAGGACCTTTAAAAAAACTTGAACTGATGGAAAAAGTAGAAAATAAAGAAATTCTACTCTCCGATATGGTTTCTTATAATGCTGGGATGACTTGGATCAAACTTTATCAAGTCGATGGCTTCGAGCGCAGAACACTCATGGACAATGACCAACTCCCAGGAATGCCATCCAATGATTTTTTAAAAAAACCAAGTGAATCTATCAATACAATGAGTGAAACTACTGACGCCATTAGCTCACTGGCCTTTTTAGGTAATCAAAAAAAAGGAAAAACACTTGAGCGCGAACGCGAAGTATCCTATCAAGATGAATTAGATAGAAAAGGAGGATCATTTTCTATTTATAAATGGCTCCTACTGGCCTCGGTTGCAGGTATTATGTATTTTCTTTTTAATATTAAATCGCACTTAAATTCTCCATTTGGAGCTCAACCTGGCAGCACAGTTGGAGAGCAGGCCGAAATGCTCACTCCTACTGAAATTCCTACCAATTCTGAAAATAAAACAAATTCAAGACAAAATCTTTACCCAACAAATAGTGGCGTTAACGATCAAAGACGCATGGGGAAATTTGAAACACGTCAAATGAATCCAGTGCGTCCAAGTGGAGCAAGAAAATCTTTTATGGAAACGCAAAAATATCAAGAGAGCAATACTCCTTCAGAAGATAGTAATTATTATTACGACAACGCAACACCTATGGAATTAGATCCAGTAAGGTCTCAAATTACCAAAGAAAATTTTGAAAATGGTGGCGAGCCGGCAGCCCCCCCAGATGCAGATCCACTGTATTCAGGAGAAGTCTCTAACTAGTCAATCTGCTTGTTCAACGAGTGAAATTCTAGTATTGTAGGTGCACTAACCTATCACTTTTAAAGACACTCTCACAGGACGATTATGAAAGAGATTACTCATGAACTACTAAGTTCATTTCGCGCCCCGGCCTTTCCGGGATCATTTTTTTTAAGCTTTGAGGGAATCGAAGGCGCTGGAAAATCCACTCAAATTACTCGTTTAAAAGACTACTTAGAAAAAGAAAAAAACTATCGAGTTCTCGTTTTGCGCGAACCAGGTGGAACTCCATTTGGTGAAAAATTGCGCCAGGCAATTTTGGAAACAAAAACCGAAATTTCGCCTCTTGCTGAGGCCCATCTTTTTGCCGCCTCAAGGTCTCAACTCTTAACTGAAGTCATTTTAAAAGAACTCTCGGTACCCAACACCATTATAATTTGTGATCGCTATATCGACAGCTCCGTTGTTTACCAAGGTCATTCACGAGGCCTGGGCGTTGCTGAAGTTTTAGAGATACATAATATTTTTCCTCTGAATTTAGTTCCTCACTTAACTTTTTATTTGCAAATAGGTGTTGAAACTTCAGAAAAAAGACAAAAAATTAGAAATGCTCCCAAAGATTATTTTGAAGCTCGAGGAATTGAATTTTATAAAAAGCTAGTGGTTGGATATGATTTAATGCACGAATTATTCCCCCATAGAATTTTAAAATTAGACGCTGAAGGCTCCCTTGATTCTGTTTCTTCGGCCATTATTAAAGCGATGGAAAACATGATCAATACCAATCGCGAAGGTCATAAAGAACTTCTTGATGATCAAGAATGAAAAAAAATCTGCAAGAAATCCTTTTTCAAAAATATCAGGATAAAAATCTTGCTTCGTTATATATACTCAATTACGACTCAAAAAGTGTTGATCCAAGTATTTGGGTCAATGATTTCTTGACCCAATTTACCAAGTTAAGTGATCATCCAGATGTCTTAAAAATTTTTAAAACTGAAAAAGAAAATGAATACAAAGTCGACTCTGCAAGCATTGCCCTATTTTTAAAATTTCTTAACTATAAACCGCTTCAACTTGAGAAAAAATTTGTTTTTATCTTTGATGCTCAGGATATCTCAACAATTTTATCCAATAAATTACTAAAAGTTTTCGAAGAACTTGATTCCAATATTTGTTTATTTTTAATTGTTCCTGATAATGCTCAAATATTGGCGACGGTTGCAAGCCGCTCAATAAAATTACAAATTCCACCTATGGAAAATGCCAATTACCAAAAAACCGATTTTTCTGGTATCAAAACTCCACAAGACTTATTGGCATTGCTTAAAACAGGTGGCCTAGAAGATGAAAAAGCTTTTATCGAACAAGCGATTGAACATTTTTTGACACTTAGCAAATCATCAGCGCAATCTTTCCAAGAGGCCCATGAGCTTCTAGCAGTCCTTTCCGAGTATGAAACTTACAGTAATTTCAACAATTCAAAACTCTCCCGCATGACACGCTTTTTTTCGTAATATTATTGCCTTGTGCAGTGACAAATATCATATAAATCGACACAATATTTAGTAGTTAAACTTAATACGGATTAAAAAATCAATGCAACTCAATGCACATACAGAAATATTACCAGAAACTGAAATCGATATCACAATCAGCGATGAACAAAATATCGATCAATATGCTTATAACAGTGAAGAAACTGAAGAGGCCCAAAAGCTTCAAGAGGAAAAAGAAAGTTCTCGCTTTAAAGACGGTGAAAAACTTATCATGATTCGAGTTCGCTTTCCCGGCAACGCTCGCTCATTTCCTTTTTTAATTGGTAAACGTAAATTTGCCTACGGACAAAAAGTCGTCGCAATGAGTGACCGAGGAATGACTGTTGGGTATATCAATTCATTTCCATATGAAGTTGTTTTCAATAAATCTATGATTCCCGTGCGCTCTATTGCAAAAGTGGCAAGTGCAGAAGATATTCAGGCCCAAGTTGAATTTAGAGATTCAGAAAAAAAAGCTGAAGTTATTTGTATTCATTTAATTGAACGCCACCAACTGGATATGATTTTAACTCATGTTGAGTTTACTCAATTTGGTAAAAAAGCTGTCTTCTACTTCAACGCCCCGGCGCGAGTAGACTTCAGGGATCTAGTTAAGGATCTAGTTTACGATTTAAAAATGAGAATTGAATTAAGACAAATCTCTGTGCGCGATCGTGCGGCCGCACTTGGCTCTGTGGGGGCTTGTGGACTTCAGACTTGTTGTTCATCATTTTTAAAAAATTACGGTAATGTTTCCATTAAGATGGCAAAAAACCAAAATCTTGCTCTTATACCGACTAAACTCAATGGAGTTTGTGGGCAGATAAAATGTTGTATCCGCTATGAAGATGATGTTTATAGCGACAAAAGAAAAAATCTTCCACGCGAAGGAACTTTCATCAGAGCGCTTAACGGCGATAAAGGTAAAGTTCAAAAATTAAATATATTAATTGAACAATTTGAAATGTTAACTGATACCGGTGTTCGTCGCCGTTATTCATCTAATCAGTATAAAGGTCGAGACTCAGATCTAGGAAGTGATTACCGCTTCCCGGAATTCTTCGATAATATTATTAATGAAACTCAGGCCGTTATTGGAATTTCTCTTGAAGAACAAGTGAAGGCCGACAAATTTCTTGAACATAATGCTCAAAATACTTTCGAGCGAGACTTAAATCCAGCTGACTCTGAGTTCTTTAAAAAGAATGAACAGTTTGAAGATTTTGTTGATGAAGAAGAAAATATTGTTGCTCCAAAAGAGGCAATCATCGCGAGTGCTCCCAAGCAAAATCAGCATCAACACCAAAACAGAAATGCTAACAACCAAAACCAAAACCAAAATCGCAATAACAATAATAGAAATAATAATCAAAACAGAAACAATAATAATCCCAATCGCAACCAGAATAATATCCCAAATAAAAACACCAGCGGTGGGACTAAACCCACCAACTAATCTGTGATTTCTAAATTTTAGAAATCACAATTTTTTGGAGTTCTTGGAAACGGAATAACGTCACGGATATTGTTAACACCAGTGATGTACATAAGCGCACGCTCAAATCCCAAACCAAATCCTGCATGAGGCACAGATCCAAAACGACGTAGATCTAAATACCACCAAAGTGGATCTTTATTCATATTCATCTCATCCATTCTTTTTTCTAAGCGCTCTAAATTATCTTCACGTTGAGATCCACCGATAATCTCTCCAATTCCTGGAACGAGAATATCCATGGCCTTAACTGTTTTACCATCATCATTGAGCTTCATATAAAAGGCCTTAAATTCTTTTGGGTAATCCGTTACGATAACTGGCATTTTAAAATGCTCTTCCGCTAAAAATCTTTCGTGCTCAGTTTGCAATTCATGACCCCAAATTGTTGGGTACTCGAATTTTTTAACGGCCGGATCTATCTTTGATAAAATCTCAATCGCTTCCGTATAAGTGATGCGAATAAATTTTGAATCACGCACATGTTTTAAAACTTCTAAATGATCTTTTGGAGCAGTTGAGTCTTCGCGGGCAAATAAAAATTCTAATTCAGCTGCTGCATGCAAAAGTGAATATGAAATAAGATATTTAATATAATCTGTGGCAAGACCTGCAATCTCGTCAAGATCAGCAAAGGCCACCTCTGGCTCAATCATCCAAAATTCTGAAAGGTGGCGAGTAGTATTTGAATTTTCTGAGCGAAATGTCGGGCCAAAAGTATAAATTGATCCCAATCCCATGGCATAACACTCACCTTCTAATTGTCCGGTAACTGCTAGGAAGGTTTCTTTTCCAAAATAATCTTTTGAAAAATCGAGTTTTCCATCTTTAGTTTTTGGAGCTTTAGTAATGTCATTGGCAAGAGTTGAAATGGTAAACATTTCTCCAGCACCTTCAGCATCTACTCCTGAAACGATTGGTGAATTTAAATAAAAGAATCCTTTTTTTGAAAAGAATTCATGAGTGGCCATGGCAAGGTGATGGCGAACCCTCATGATCGCGCCAAAAGTATTGGTCCGTATTCTTAAATGGGCCTGCTCTCTTAGAAACTCTAGAGATGTTGCCTTTTTTTGTAATGGGTATGTCTCATCAACTTTGCCGATAATTTCAACTAAGCTCGCTTGCATTTCTATGCTTTGAACTTTACCGCCACCTTTAACGAGTCTGCCGGTAATCGCTACCGCTGAGCCTGATAAAAGAGCTGCCACTTCGGCATAATTTGGGAGAACTTCATCCACAATAATTTGAATAGATTGCTGAGCAGATCCGTCATTTAAAACAATAAAAGAAAACTTTTTAGAATTTCGAACTGAGCGAATCCACCCTTTAACAGTGGCCTCTACATCAACAATGTTTTCTTGAAAAATATCTTTAACTTTTAAACGAGACATATCTAACTCCAAAAATTCTTATAATGATTTTGATTTAATTTCTAGAACTTGCTCTTTTCTTAAGCGCGCACCAAACTGAGTCACTAATAGCGAGGAGGCCATGCATCCAAGCTTTGCCGCTTCAGCGTATGAAATTCCAGAATTGATAGCATAAAGAAAAGCACCTGCGTACAAGTCTCCCGCTCCATTAGTATCGACTGCTTCCACTGGTGTAGTAACTACGTAAATTTCTTTTTCGCCGTCAAAAACGAAGGCACCTTTTGGTCCCAATGTTATAGAAAATGTTTTAGCAATTTTTTTCAAGGCAAGGGCAGCATCTGTGACATTATTTGTTTTAGTATACGCGTAGGCCTCTGCCTCATTACAAAATAATAAATCAATTCCAGGGCCTACCATTTCAACAAGGCCTTCGTTAAAATAAGTCACCATATTAACATCTGAAAAAGTAAGTGCTGTTTTTACATTATTGCTTTCAGCAATCTTGCGGGCCTTGATGGCCGCTTCTTTTCCAGTTGGAGAGGCCACTAAATAACCTTCTATATAAACATAATTTGAATTTTTAATTCCCTCTTCAATTAACTCTTTTGTTGAAATAGTTTGAGTTATTCCCAAAAAAGTATTCATCGTGCGATCGGCATCAGGAGTAATAAGGACAATGCATTTACCTGTAACACCTGGCTCAAGAGAGCTGGTTGAAAGATTTGTTTCAACTCCGTTGTCCATTAAGTCTTTAAAATAAAAATCTCCCGTTTCATCACTGGCGACTTTACAAGAATAAAAACTATTTCCACCAAATTGAGAAATGGCAATCATGGTGTTGGCCGCTGAACCACCGCATGAGCGTTTATGCTGAATACCGTGCAAGGTCGTAATAATTTCTGTTTGGCGATCTTCGTCTACTAAAGTCATAAGCCCCTTAGCTATTTGGGCCTTGGTTAAAAAATCGGTAGTGACTTCAAATTCCATGTCAACTAACGCATTTCCAATTCCGTAAACGTCGTATTTCTTTGCCATACTGGTTACATTCCTTTTAAGATTTTTTAAAAAATTTAGATTCGAAAATAATAATCAAAAGACTACAAAAATGAAACAAAATAAGAACAGTGACACAAGGCTCGTTTACTCAAGTGACGGCTCTCATTTAAAAAATTGTAAAAAATGCGGCAGTGACCCGTGTGAATGTGTTAATTCCATTCAAAATATTAAAGATGTCATTCCTGACAAGACAACTCTTAAAATTAAATTGGAAAAAAATCAGCGCGGCGGAAAATTGGTGACAGTTATTCACGAGCTGCCTTTTAACCCCGAATATTTTGAGGCCCTGGCCAAAAAATTAAAAAATCATTGCGGTACAGGGGGAACATTTAAAAATGATGGAAGCACCCAAATTGAGCTTCAAGGAGATCAAAGGGAGAAGGTCGAGGGCTTTTTACATAAATTAAATTTTAAAACTAAACGCAGTGGTGGTTAAAATATTTTATACATATCATAGCGAGTACTTTTGCCGGCATAGCTGGCCGTTGGATTTTCCTTGATCGGAGTTGCACTTAAAGCACGCTTTACAACCACCCGGGATTTAGCTGTTTTTAAGGCCCAATCTAAGAACTCATTTGAGTCAAAATCCTCGCCAACAACTTCTTTAAATATGCGCATTTCTTTTCTTGGTAGGGCCGATTTTTTTGAGCCTGTTTTTTCTGGATACATGGGATCGTAGTAAATAACATCTGGACGATCGTCATCACTATTTTCAGAAGGCATAAGCCGTGAGGCATCTGCGAAGACAATTTCAAAATTTAGAGGATATCTTCTTAGTGCATCATTGAGTAATAAAAATATGGCCGGATGGCGCTCAAAAGAAAGTAATTTTGCACCAAAATAACGAATCAATAAAGAATCTTTACCAGTACCACAAGTAGTATCCCAAACATAAGGATGCGTTTCGCCTTTTATTCCAAGAGCGCGGGCCAGTGGTTCGCGGCTTAAAGCATAGTGTTGACGTTGGTGATAACGATAGGTTTCTTCAAAATCAAAACACATAGTGCCCAGATCCACTGAATGATAATTCAATTTACCTTCGGAAAAATACAAGTAATCGCAGAGATCACATAATTTTTTTTCTGGTGTGAGCTCGAGATTAAACTTATTTTTTTCAGTAATTGCTGCTTGTAGAAACGATGGCCATGCATCAATCTCAGAATCACTCATTTTTATCTTTATTAATTCATTCATTATTAGTTACTATACTGGCAAATAATTCATTTTAAAAGGATGTGTGCTCATGCAAGAAAAAAACAATGAAAGTAATTTCAAAAATCTTCCGTATGACCCAAAAAAACTTAAGCGCGAGTTAACTAAATATTATATTTCATCAACTAAAGCTGAACAGGCCGAAATGCTCTCGAATGTAAAACTTAAAACACTTGATGATCTCTATGCCCATATTCCAGATGATGTAAAATTTGATAAAGCTCCCTTTGTTACAGAAGAGCTTGAATATAATGAATTGATTGCTCATGTTGAAACACTTGCCCAAAAAAA
>JAURXW010000197.1 GCA_030654205.1 Bacteriovorax sp. | reverse complement strand
GAAAAGACATAGGAACTCCCCTTTATAAAGCTTCACTCTATATTAATGGAATTCTAAATATTTTTCATCTATTAATTTCTTAAAAAAACAAAAGCTAGATAATTCACAAAACTAAAATGCTTGCCTATTAATTATTCTCTTTCTCCTCCATCGCCTCTTCATACTCCTTAGTAGCTCTAGACTAACCATTAAAGTTTTCACCTGCGTCTCAGTTAATTTTTTATTATATTTGGCGAATTGGCGCGGGTTGGCCCAAATGATTATCCGGATACTTTTTTAAAGTAAGCTTCTGCTTTCTTCTCAAGCTTCAGTAAATCAGCAGATTTCTTCACGTGACCATTTGGATATAAAATATCAGAAGGATGAACTTTGAATACGGCCGCAAAAATTTCGGCGTAATAAGAAGTCATTTGAGTGCGCTCATTTTCAAGTGCACTAAGATTCGATCGCTGAATCGCTGTGAGCTCAGCTAATTCATCCTGAGAAAGACCACTTTTAATCCTAAGCCCTCTTAAAACTTCACCAGAAGATAAATCTTCTCCTAATAAATTCTCTAGCACTTCTCTCATATTTTTCACAAAAACCTCTCAGGACTATTTCTTGTAATTATGATCAGCCGTCACTCGCGCGACCTGAACAATGATTTGATGATCGATAACCCTTCCATTTCCGAAACCCATCTGAGCAAAACTTTAATGTCGGCAAGAGTAATAATTTTATCTTTTAAGAGCTTGGTCAATTCAGCCTCAGCTTTATCTTCCATTTTTACTTTCCAGTGAGTCACTTTCACTCACGTATGTTTAATCATACCGTGTTTTTTAAAATACGTCAATCTAAGAGAGAAAATCCTTCAAAAACTTAACAACAGAACATAATGGTGCAACAACTAAACTTAGAGATTAGGACTAATTTGATAATTTTATTACGATTTATTGAGATGACTTATTAAGAACTGATAACCACAAGAATTGGTTGATTACAATGGTAGATAAACGCTTGAAAAAGCCAGGACCTTTACTCTCTGCCGTATTGGCCAAAACGCAACTAATTCAAAAAAAACTTAATCCCGCGCCTTAAACTCAAACTCCACTTTCCCTTCCCGATTCAACAACAAGTAAGCCTCAAACGGCTTTCCGGCCTTTGACTTAAACCCCTTAATCAAATCAGTCTTCTTACTAACCATCAAAGTTTTTACCTGCTTTTCAGATAATTTTTTATTGGCCACTATTTTCCAAATAGTAAAACCACATCCTTCTTTCCAGCGCGAGCAACTAAACGATTTTGGGAAATCTCTAACTTCGGATTGGCATAGCGGACAAGGACCCAAATTAACTTGAGGAGCTCTTTCATCATCTGTTCCTGTTGGTTTTTTATTATATTGGGCGAATTTTCTGCCATAAGTTTTTTCTTTTGTATTACCTATAACTGTATCAATTGCTTTCCACTCGCTGGTGGCACTTTCAACATAAGTGTTAATAGAATTTAAAAATTCTAAATCGTCATTTTCACCTTCGGCCATAGACTGTAACTTCAATTCAAGCTTGGCGGTCTGTGATACAGAAACTAGATCTCTAGTCGAAGGCATCAAGCTTAATTGATCAACCAACAAAACGCCTTTATCCGTGGCCAGTAAACTCTTGGCACTTCTTTCAACGTAGTTTCGCTTAAGAAGTGTTTCAATTATCTGTGCCCTGGTTGCCTGAGTTCCCAAACCAATTTCTGTGCGAAAAATTTTCTTTAAATCTGATTCACTAACCAGACGAGCAGGATTAACCATATCGTAAAGAAGTGAAGCTTCAGTGTAATCAAAAGGTGCTTTAGTTTTTTTAACCAAGACAACACCGTCTTTAAAATATCCTGATTCATTGAGTTCAATTGCAGGAATTAAATCATCGCTTTCATGACCTTCAAGTGCTTTAAAACCCATTTCAATGATTTTTTTCCCGCGAGTTTTAAAAAGATTATTTACACAGGTAATTTCAACTTCTGTTTCTAGGTATCTATGATTTTCTAAAAAGTTAGTAATAAAACGCTTTAATACTAAATGAAAGATTTTACCTTCTGGTGAAGACTCACTTCCTGAAAAATCTTTTAATGGCACAAGGCCGTGGTGATCTGTCAGGCGAGAATCATCAAATAAAGTTTTGTTTTTTACACTGACTTTTAAGGCAGCAAATTTTGTAAAATGCTCTGGATATAAATCTTTAAACTTATAAACCAGGCCCTTAACTAAATCAAAAGAAGAAACGGCCATGACTTTTGAATCTGTTCTTGGGTAAGACAAACACTTATATTTTTCATAAAGACTTTGAGCAATCTCCAAAGTTTTAGTGGCAGAAAAACCAAATTGAATATTGGCCTGGCGCTGAAGTTCTGTTAAGGAATACAACCCTTCTGGATATTTAGTTTTTTCAGTTTCATTTAAAACTGAAATCACTGCAGATTTTTTATCTAAATCTTTAACTAATTGATCAAAAAAATCACGTTTCTCCAAGCGCTTATCACTTTGAAGATCATTTTGATTATTTTCTTTTCCATTTTTTTTCTTAGGATCAAACCAATAAGCTTCCACAATACCTTGTTGAAATTTAAAATTGGCCTTCATTTCAAAATAATCTTGAGGAACAAAAGCTTCAATGGCCTTTCTGCGCTCGACTATTAAACCCAAAACAGCCGTCTGAACTCTCCCCACTGAAAAAAGATCATTAAGCTTTAAGGTCGCTAAGCGAGACAAATTCATCCCTACTAACCAATCCGCTTTTTGACGAGCTCTACCCGCGATATAAAGACGATCATATTCATAAAGCGGTTTTAGATTTTTCAATTCGTGATGGATAACTTCTTTAGTCAAAGCGGCCGAAGTAAAAAAGCGAAAACTTTTTAATTTCGAGCGTCCTTCATTTAAAATAAGTCTGGCAATCAACTCACCTTCTCGACCGGCATCAGTTGCAACAATTAAGCGGTCTAAGTCAGATCTTTTAATTAAGCGCTTTATAATATCTAATTGTTTTTTTGTTTTGGGTTGGGCCTTAAATTTAAAATCGGTTGGCAAAATAGGCAAAGTTGCCAAGCTCCAACGCTTAAATTTAACATCGTAATCCTCTGGATCAAACGGTGCCAGTAAATGACCAATGGCCCAAGTAATGACGTATTTATCAGT
>JAURXW010000191.1 GCA_030654205.1 Bacteriovorax sp. | reverse complement strand
ACATTTTTTTCCAATTCAATAATTCGAGACTGACATTGATCAAGGCTTATAGCGTTAGCATATCCGCGAAAAGCAGATGCAACCGAAAATTCTTCGCCTTTAAATATATTTTTTGTTTCACGGTGACTTAAAACTAAACCGATTTGAGCCTTTTTAGCGCAAACTACATAATCTGGATTGAGTTGTGCACCTGTTAAATCTCGAAGTTTTAACTGCCGATGCCAAAAAAACTCTCTTCCTAGGTGAAAACCAGTTTGAACTTCATCATGTATAACTGGAACTCTAAAAGATTTGGCCATCAATAACAAGGCCGTGTGAAAGCGATCAGATGAATAACAATCACCACCTTCACATTGCATAGGTTCAATAAGTATAGAGAAGATTTTTTTTGTGAGCAGTTGATCTCTTACACTTAGAAGTGAATCCACCTCTTTTTTTATCATTGAATCATTCGACCAAGTTTCTGGAATTTGAAAATTTTTAAGTGTTGCCTCACTCCATATTTCTCTCCAATGATCGGGAAAGGTCACATTGATTTGACCATCGGATAATTCAGGATATTTAACATATTCCGCAAGATAATTTTTCCATTCAAACGGTTCGCGCTTAGATTTGTTCCAAGTTGCAGCAAGTGTAATCATCATTCTGCCATGAAACGAGCCTTCAAAGGCCAGAACCTTATTGGCCGCTTGGTTAACTCGCGACCGATAACAATATCCCAAGGCCACTTCATTGGCCTCTGCGCCTGAATGAACCATCGTTATAGAAGTTTTTTTCCAATTTAATTTTCGATTTAAAAAGTTTTGAAAAGAGATTCTCATATCTTTAAATTCTTTTGTGGTTGAATCATTCATCCAGGATTCTAAGAATTCTGTTGTTCCAAAAAAAACAGATGCATTAAACCCGTGGCCCAACGTCGCAATTTGAGAAGCGGCATCTAAAAGATAATGAGTACTACCATCACTGCTTTCAATTCCCATATAAGGACCAAGAGAGTCTTTAAGCTTGGTCATGTATGTCTTTTTCTCTGCAGGAATCATTTTATTGGCATAATAATGCTTTAAAATTTCTAAACCATGATTGGCGTCTTCGGTGTTTATTATGGGTAGTAACATATTGAGGACCTCTTATATATGTAGAGACAAAGCTTATAAAATATTTTTAGCGACTATATCTTTAAAGAATTTGGGAAATGAATGTCCATTTTTTTCCATCATCTTAGGAAACATTGAAATAGGGGTCATGCCTGGAAAAGTATTAATCTCATTTAAGAAAATTTCTTTTTCATCGGTATAGAAAAAATCAATACGGGAAAGATGGCGAAGTTTTAAGTGAGTGAAGGCCTTAATGGCGTAATTTCTCATTTTTTCGACTGCTTCAACTGGCAAGTTGGGTGCTACTATTTCAGTAGTGGTTAAGCTGTTCGGGTCATATTTTTCTTCATAAGAATAAAATTTACTGGGGCAATTGATCTCACCTGGAATTGTTGCGATGATTTTCCCTTCGTATTCATAGGTAGAAATTTCGAGTTCGCGAGCAATAACCATTTTTTCAATTAAGACGTAGCTAGAATATTTAAAGGCTTCAAGTAAAACATTATCAAGATCTTTTTTTGAAAAAACCTGAAAGCAACCAACACTTGAGCCTTGAGAGGCGGCCTTCACGAAAACTTTGCCATAGCGATCAAAAAAATTATGAGCGCGTATTTTGTCTTCCATTGAGGCTAAAAACTCAAATGGAGTGTTAGGTATCTCAAGGGCGTTGAACCATAATTTACTTGTGACTTTATTAAAACAATTAATACTGGCTTCAGGACCGCAACCAATATAAGGAAGTCCAATTAATTCAAAGAAGGTTTGAATCTCACCTGTTTCGCCAGGAGGGCCATGAATGCATGGGACAACTAAATGTATATCTTCAGTTTTAGGGCCTATAAGTTGACGTTTAAAATTCATTTCAACAACTTCACCTTGAATATTATCAAAGCTGAGTTTTCGAAAAATTTTATCTTTACCAATTTCAACTTTGATAACATTGTACAGACCAATATCGTTGAGAGTTTTTTCAATATATTTTGAAGAGACCAATGAAATTTCGTGTTCAGTGCCGCCACCTCCGCAGAGTAGCAGGATATTTTTTTTCATGAACCAGTCCTTTGGATGAAAATAGATAGGGTCATCATTAACCCTATCTGTAATATTTTAGCGCAATTTAGCTGGAATTTTTTCTAAATTTAATTTTAAAAATAAATCCTTTAATTCTTCTATTGTCATATTTTTCGAATTGGCTTCACCATGAGCTCTCATACTCACTGCTAGATTCTCTATTTCTCTATCTCCTACAACAAGCATATAGGGAACTTTTGATTGCTGAATTTGACGAGTTTTATATCCCATTGTCTCATTTCTCTCATCAACTTTTACTCTTAAACCCAACTCTTTGAGCTCAGCTGCCAAAGTTTTACAAAATTCGAGATGCTTATCTGTGCTTACAGGAACAATAACGGCTTGTTCTGGAGAAAGCCAAAATGGAAAAATGCCAGCAATATGTTCTAAGTAAACACCAAAGAAGCGCTCGAGTGATCCAAGTAAAGCGCGGTGGATAACGACTGGTCGAACATCATGACCTTCTTTATCGGTATATTTTAATTCAAAGCGCTCAGGAAGTTGAAAATCTAATTGAATAGTACCTAGTTGATGCCATCTACCAATCGCGTCAGCAATTTGAATATCAATTTTAGGTCCGTAGAACGCACCATCCCCAGCATTTATATGATAAGCATGGCCAGTTCTATCAAGGGCCCCTTTTAAAGCTGCTTCCGCTTTGTCCCAAGTTGCATCGTCTCCTGCCTTTGATTCTGGTCTTGTTGAGAGCCCGACTTTTATCTGATTAAATCCAAAATGGTCATAACAGATGAAGAACATTTCCATCAGCTTGATAATTTCTGCTTCGATGCCTTCCATTTGAATAAAAATATGTGCATCGTCCTGGCAAAAAGACCGAACTCGAGTAAGACCCGCGACTGCACCTGCACTTTCATAGCGATGAAGGCGACCAAAATCTGCATATCTCATAGGAAGATCGCGGTAAGAATATTTATAATGCTTAAACATTAACATATGGCATGGACAGTTCATGGGCTTTAGGGCGAATTCTTTTTTATCCACTTGAGAAAAATACATATTTTCTTTGTAATGAGCGTAATGTCCTGAGGTATGCCATAATTCAGAATCTAGTAACATTGGTGTGATGACTTCATCATAGTCATATTTTGTATAAATTCTTCTCATAAAGGCCACAAGTTCATTATAAACAGTTGCTCCTTTTGGCATAAAAAACGGTGAGGCCGGCGCGACTTGATCAAAATGAAAAAGTTCCATTTCTTTACCAAGCTTGCGGTGATCGCGTTTTTTAGCTTCTTCTAAAAAGATTAAATGATCTTCAAGTTGTTTTTTTGTAGTGAAACTTGCAGCATAAATTCGTTGAAGCATTTTATTATTAGAGTCACCTTTCCAGTAGGCTCCAGCAGTATGAAGTAACTTAAAAAATTTGGGAAGGTGGCCAGTATTTTCAACATGTGGACCTCGGCAAAGATCGACAAATTCTCCTTGCTGATAACATGATATTTCTTGATCTGCAGGGATGTCAGAAACCACTTCAACTTTTAGAGGTTGATTTTTATTTTTCCAAAATTCAATGGCGTCATTTCGATTAAAAGTTAATCTAGTGATCGCAAGCTTTTCATCTATGATATCCATCATCGCTTTTTCAATTTTGATTAAATCATCTTCTGAAATTTTTGCTTCCATGTCGATATCGTAATAAAAGCCATTTTCTATCACCGGGCCGATCCCAAATTGTGGATTTTGGTCCTTATAAACTCTATTAACGGCTTGCGCCATAAGGTGAGCGGTTGAGTGGCGTATTGTGTCAAGATCGTATTTGGCCATTTAAGTCTCCGAAAGAGGATAAAAAGTGAAATTTTTACACTCGTAGAATAGCAGTGATAACCATTTAAATCAACGAGTTGAATCTTACTTTTAGAAAAATCTTACAACGAGCTTTTGACGCTCAAAATTCAACGTGATATGACCTTCGAACTTCACTTTTAAACAAAAGTTAGAGGTAAATATTTTTGGGAGAAACCTATGGTTACGACTCTAGATTTTGGAAGTTCAGAAACACTTTCTGAAGGTCATCCAGCGCTTGGACTTTTTCAAGACGATACGAAAAAAGAAGAGAATGCTATAACGAGTTCTGACATTGGTAGATCATACTATCAGTTGGGAAAAGTTTATTATGATAAGGCAGATCTCGACAAGGCAGAAATCTCTTTTGTAAAAGCATTGTCTTATGCTGACTCCATAATGGATGGTTTTTCTATTCTTAAAACTTATGGATTTTTAATTCGACTTGCATCTGAAAAATTAGAAGATTCTAAAGCCCAAAAATATATTCTCGAAAGTGAAAAGTTAATGGATGTTTTAAGTAGAGCACTTCCGACTCTTACATCTGAATTCTTTTATAATATGGGTGTCGTTAAAAATTACGGCGGAAATTTTGAAGCGGCCAAATCAAATTTTGAATTGGCCTACAAAAAAGCTTCTGAAGAAAATGAACCAGAACTTCTGTCAAAATGTCTTCTTTCCCTGGCAACTAACGCATTTTATCGCAAAGATTTTGATTTATCTCTCCGTTATTTAGATCAGCTTAATGATCTTTTAAAAATTATTAAAAAGTTTTATCTTTCCGGGGCCATGTATAATTATTATGCCAAAATCTTTATTGAGCTCAATGAAAATGATAAAGCTCTTAATTATTATAAACTCGCCAATGAATACCTACAAAGTAAAAAATGTTGGAACCTTTATGGGTACATTTTATTCGGAAAAGCGACCGCTCTTAAAAAAGCTGGAAATTTTGACGAGGCCCTTAATATGTTCCACTTGGCCCAGGAATCAATTGATGTGGCCATCTTTAAGCGTTTAAATCATTTGATTGAGGCTGAAATTGAAGATGTTAACGATAGTACGGTTGATTTGTATTTAGATCGAACTAATAGAAAAATTGTTGAAAAATCTTTAGGAACAATCGACTTTAAACACCGATTTGTATTACTTGAAATTCTGTTTTTATTGTCTAAAAATTCAGGAACATATTTCGATAAAGAGCAATTGGCAAAAATGATTTGGAAAGATGAGTATAATCCTTTGATTCACGACAAGTTAATCTATACAAGTGTTAGTCGTTTAAGAAAATTAATCGAACCAACAGACTCAGAATCTAAGAGAAAATATATTATTCGTGGAAAAGATGGATATACTTTTAATCCTCAAGCAAAAATTCGATTCCATATGGAAGTTAAAACTAATTCTGAGCGATCAATTGGTAACGTTGATTTAAGCTCTCCAGTTTAGATTTAATTATTTTGACTGATTTTAAAATAACAGTAATCGAAGGCCATCACACTCTAAGCAGTGAGATGGCCTTTGTTCTTTTTGAGCTGGATAGATTATTTTTTCCAACACCATGGGGACTCGAATCCTGGGAGTTGCTATTTCATGAGCACGATCGATATTTAATTACGCTCAGCACAGATAATATTGTTGTAGGCTTTTGCTTATTCGACAAAGCGATCGGAGATTCCTTCTCGCATTTACTCAAAATTCTTGTGCATCCTGACTATAGAAGTATAGGGTTGGCCTTTAAACTTTTAAGCAAAGCAGAAGAAGATCTTAGAGTACTTGGTTGCTCAGAATTTTTCTTAGAAGTAGAAGAGAGCAATTATGCGGCACAAAAGTTGTATCAAAATATTGGTTTTCAAATCATTCATCGCAAGAAAGATTTTTATGGATTGAATCGGTCGGCACTGATTATGACTAAAGGTATTACACCGACTAATAAATCCCACAGTTAGTTTGCAAATCCTTAAAATTTTGTTATAGTGCCTCGTAGTCACTTTTTAACCGTCTCTTTTATGAACTTTTAAAAAGTTTCTATCGCCAGAAATAAAGTATTAATTTGTACGATATATGAAGGGTGGATTTTATATTCCGCCCTTTTTTTTTATTTTTTATAGGATTTTTGAAATGGTACTGCGCAGTCCACGAAGCGGAATGGAATTAAAATTTTACGATATCGCTTTAAAAATTTTAAGTGATTTAGAGTTAGAGATGTACGATCTCGACTGGAATGCTTCATCTGGGCAGCTTAGTCTTTATATAATGAATCCAAAAACAAAAA
>JAURXW010000190.1 GCA_030654205.1 Bacteriovorax sp. | reverse complement strand
TCTTTCGATTTCTTTAATTAATTCATCTAGATCAAATGGTTTTGAAAAAAACTTTTTAGCCCCAGCTCGAAGTGCATCTTCCACACTCACATCAGCTTGACCCGAGACAAAAAAGAAAACTGGGCGCACGCTCATCTTGCTCACATGAGACAAGACGGCCATTCCGTTTCCATTGGGCATTTTATAATCTGAAACTACGATAACGATTTTAGATGAATCCAAAACTTTTATCGCATCGTTGCCACATATCGCCGTAACAGTCGTATAGCCACAGTACTGAAACTCTTCATCCATTAATTCCAAAATATCTGGCTCGTCATCAACGATAAGCACGGTCAGATTTTTCTTCTCGATCATTTTTTTAATCCTAAGCTTAGACAAGATAAATTCATTTAATTGCAGTTATTTAGAATTATAAACGATTATTTTCTAATATTATTTTATTTTTCCATAAATTGAGAAAAAGAAAAATCCCTGCGAATATGAGCACTAGCCAGTAGTAGTTAAAGAGAAAATAAAGACCGTAGGCCATCATCCTAATACCTGAGCGCATCCATTCACTTTGGTAAATTATTACAGCGTAATGCGGAGCTGATCTATAGTAAACCTTAATAAATTGCTGCCCTATCCAAGTATTAGCCAGAATTTGGTCTCGGTAATGACGAAAAAAAGTAATTACGTAGTGTTCTTCTCCGAATCCGGCGGTCAACAAATAGCACGCCTGTTTTTTAAGTAGTTCTTGGATTTCGGTGGGAGTTCCCGAACTTGAAGGCGACAACGGAGTTGCAAAATAAAATCTATCTTGAAAAGCAATTGAGAACTTATATGGCAAACCATTAGTTAAATTATTAATAACCAGATCCCCACTTTGAGCTGTGCCAAAATCTCTATCTAAAATTGTTCCCGCAGTAACACCTGCTGAAGCGATGGGAACATACGAAGAAATCGGAGTACTATTGTCACTATACTGATAAATAATAATTTTTCTAAAAAGTGAAGGGTCCATTATCGCCGAAGTAGCAAAACTACCAAGAAGTCTCTTATCTCCTTTTCTCAAACCACTCAAAGTAACAAATGTGCTGCTTGGTACTTGGCTTGACATTTGCGTATCAAAATATAATCCACCAGTATAACCCGCACCAGTAGGAACAATTAAAGTACTACCTGTAATTGCAATTCCTTGATCACCCACAAAAAAATAGACCATTGGTTTAAAAACAGCACCTGCCGTAGCGGTCGTTGGATATAAAGTCCCTCCTACATTACAAACCGTGCTAAGACTTTGAGCAATAATCGCTTTGCAAATATCAAGAGGCGTTAATTTAAAACTTAAAGACGAATTGGTTACACTACTTGAAATTGGATCCGATTGAGCAACAACATAGTAACCACTGGTGCCAAATTTCACTGCCGCATAAACATACTTAGGATTCCCTGTAACAGAGGCAGTAACTGATAATGGATAGCTGACAGTATCAGCTGCATTAGTAATATCTAAAAGCCTTGTTAGACCATACTGTGATTTAAAAATTGAATAATCAATCTCATTTGGAAAAGCTGTCTGAATAGGAACATAAACATGAGCAGCTGTTTCTTCTGAACTGGCCCCTGCTGAATCAACACCTAAATTAAAAGTTGTTGTGCCAATCGTCGCTGTAACGACAAAATTGCTCGGATCATAAATAGCAATTGTGTCCGCTGCATATAATTTCGAAATTAAGCAAATAAAAATAAGTACAGATATCAATTTCATCTAAAAATTATCCCTTTTTTGCACAACGCTCGTCAAACAATTAAGACATTGATTTATCCTCTTAAGTTAACTATTTTAACCCTATGAACAAGTTTTTGATCAATATTAACGGTGAGCTCTTTAACGAAGAAAATGCAAAAATCTCGGTCTTTGACAGAGGTTTTCTTTACGGCGATTCTGTTTACGAAGCCACGCGTACCTTTAATCGCAAAGCTTTTCGTATTGATCATCATCTCGATCGCCTATTTTCTTCTGCACAAAAAATTGAATTAATTCCCAGTTATTCAAAAAGTGAGATTCTCGAAAATATTAACCAAACGATTAAGGCCTCCGCGCATGAAAATATTTTATTGCGAATTATTTTAACTCGCGGGACTAATAGCGACTTAGGACTTGATCCCCAACTTGCCTCGGTTAATAACTTGATCATTATCAGTAAGGCCATTGCCCCCAATCCCGATTGGTGGCTAAAAGACGGCGTCTCTATGGTTTTTTATCAGAAAACAACAAACACAAGAGGCTCGCTTCCAAAGACAGGCAACTATCAAGAAAATATTTTAGCCTATAAAAATGCAGCCACAAAAGGCGCCTACGACGCCATTATGATCAATACTGACGGGCATATTACCGAGAGCACCACAAGCAATATTTGGATTATAAAAGACGGCATACTTCTAACTCCCCCACTTGCCGATGGCGTGCTTAATGGTCTGACTCGCAAAACGTTGATCGAGCTGGCTCATCGCGAAAAAATAAGTTTTAAAGAGCAAAGTCTAACAAAAGCAGATTTTTTTTCGGCTTCCGAATGCTTTATTACCAGTACAACGAGAAATTTGGTGCCCGTCACCAAGGTTGAAGGAAATCCCATTGGCACGGGACTGCCCGGCCAAAAAACCATTGAACTCCTAAAAATGTACCTGGAATTTGTGGCCAAAACTTAACATCTAATAATATTAAGCCCTCCTGCAAATTTCAAATTGACATCACCTCCTCCTGCAAGTATTACTAACGGACGTATTTTTTATTAAAATCACAGCTCTAATAAGCTATAGTTGTAAATTGTTAATTATTTAGGGGAATGTTTGCATGGCACGAAGTACTACAGGTAGAAGCCGTTTTAAGATTCAAAGATCATTAGGTCTTGAACTTCCAGGTCTAGGAAAAGCCGGAGCTCTAGAAAGAAGACCGTATGGTCCGGGTCAACACGGAAATAAAAGAAAGAAAATTTCTGACTTTGCTGTTCGTATGAAAGAAAAGCAAAAACTTAGATATCACTATGGTATTAGAGAAGGTCAATTAGTTAACTACGTAAAGAAAGCTAAAAAAGACAAATCTCGTGCATGGATGGAAACTTTACTAATCACTCTTGAGAGAAGATTAGCTAACGTAATTTTCAGACTTAATTGGGCCCCATCAATGCTTGCTGCTAACCAACTCGTGTCTCATGGTCACGTTTTAGTTAACGGTAAAAGAATTAACGTTGCTGGATATACTATTGCTAAAGGTGACTCTGTAACTTTAAGCGAACGCGGATTTGCTTCACTTAACTTTATGCAAGCTCAGGCAACTCCAAGACTTCCATCAATTCCTGCTTGTTATACAATCGATGGAAAAATTGCAAAAGTTCTAGATATGCCACTTCCAAGTGACATTCCTTTCGAATACGAAGGACAGTTGGTAACGGAATATTACTGGAAAGTTAAGTAATAAGAAAAATAATCAAATTTGCAAAAATTTAAATTATATAAAAGACCACTCTTCGGAGTGGTTTTTTTTTGCTCAAAAAAATGCTTATTTTCTAAGATCAGTTGATGAAATATTTTTATAAGGATGATCGGCTAAATAATGAATTTCTAAATTGGGATTTATTTTTTTTATCTCTATTTCTTGTTTTAAATAATCGGCTTTGCTAAATATTCTTGGAACCACATACAATTTTGTAAGGGCCTTAATAATTGCATCTGGATTTTTCCAAGTGAGTAAGCTCATATAAGAGTCATCCCCCATCAGAAAATTTTTCTCATTCATTTGAACTTTAGGAAGCCATAATGAAGTTGGGTTTGCTTGATTCCTGGCCAAAAACCCTGGATAGAGGGAATAATTTGTATCTTTAAGTTCTAAAGCAAGCGAGAGAAAATTATCATAAACCAGCTCTGGTTTTTGAGTATTGTCTTTAAACGGATTACAGTCGGGAACAATTAAAATATTTTTTTCAGGACATAAATCTAGGCATGCACGGTGGCCGGCATGAAAAGGATTAAAACTTCCCCCGAAAAAAGTAACTGAATCAGCAATGGGATGTTTTAAAAAGATCTGAGGTAATTCTGACTGATTATGCTGATGATCACTCCCAGGCATAAATTCAAAACAATTAGCAATTTCTAAACATTTTTTTTGCTGATCATTCATAATCTCTGTCCATAACTGTTTTTCGACCTTCGCTTTTGGCCTTTTCTACCGCGCGGTCTGTAAGTGATCTAACCGATCTTGAAAGCTCTTCCATCACATTGCCGGCCGTATTCATATCATATCTATCTTTGATGTATTGCTTGAGTTTTGAAGCGACGATAAGAATTTCTTGGGAATCATAAGAGGCATTGGCGCTAGAATTAGAAGTTGATTTTGATTGAACCATGATTCTTCTGGGGGAGTGTTCACTCACTTCCTTTTCCATAACAACTTCTTTTTTGGGAGAGCGGCACTCTTCGGCCCAAGAACTTTTATGGTTCATGACTGGATTATGAAGATTCCAGCAATCCACTGAGCAATAGACCCATTTTTTGCACGTGCTCACATTGCACATTTGATAAATGGTATTAAAACCAATCTCTTTTTTACAACTTCCACATTTGCGCCAATAAGTCATTGCCTCATCCATTAAAACTGCTCCTTATGCAAAACATGTACACCTTTATTTTTTTTAGATAGAATAATTTTAACATGAATTTTCAAACAGAATACAAAAACATAAATTTTAACATCTCTCTGGAGATCATCGATATCAAAGATGTGACCCTGCTTCTAGGTGACAAATTTAATAAGCTACCTAATCAAACAATGATTGAGCTTAAAAAAGGATCGCTTGTTGCTTATAATTTAATCATTAAGTCGACCAAAGAAAATAAAGAAGAACAAAAAGAAGAAGCTGGAGAAAGAACTCATTTTTGGGGAAATGTTTTGCTAACCTCAAAGGCCGATGAATTAGTCGAAGAACTAGGTTATTACCTAGAAGATGAAGAAATACTAGATGCTATCGTGGCCAATTGGCTACTTGCGGGCGATGAATCAGGGCCTGCTTGGAAATAAAAAATCATTTCCAAGAAGACCCCAATAATTTTTTTACATACAGTTTGATTGATCAACAATAACTCTTTCTGAGTAAGCTAAATCTCCATGAAAATCTGCTGACTCGTCACTTGTTCCTGCTGCATTTACTTTAATACCAACATTTTTGTTTGTATTTCTTTCATAAAAGCGAACCCAATGAGTTCCAAAAACAGTTTGATATTGAACTGAACAGAACACTCCGCCTTTTGGTTGTGGGTAACAAACTTGAACAGCTCTTTGATAAGTACAACTCTCAGTTGATGCTCTTAGGGCCGACTCGGTAATAACTGTCGATACAGTTCCAGCTAAATCTACTGGCTGTCCTGAGACAGTAGAAGAAACAGCAAAATTACCATTTTCTGGAATATTTCCATTAAATTTAAAAACAAATTTTTCATTTGCATCATTATTTAAACGAAGAGTTAATTTTTTAGAATTATTGACGCTAATATCGGCATTATAAGTTCCCAGTTTTAATGAATGAGTCTCACCATTTGAATTCACAAGCTTTAATTCTTTCGTGATGTTTAATTGACCTTCAATTTTTTCACAACCGACCAATAAAAAGGCAGAAATTAAAATAGTTCCAAGTAATTTCATAAAGACCTCAAAGTTAGGATTAATATTCTTAGAGGTAGGATAGCGCAGTGGGTTCTGTTGGGCAACTTACGAAAATAAATAACGCATCTAGCTTCATAAAACTTAATTTTTCCTAAAATTAGTTTTGCCCAAAGACACGTAAGTAAAAAATAGGCTATATCCTGGCTTGGCATTTTAAAATTTTAAAAAAAGGAGATTTGAATGAGTAATAAATTTAATAAGAAATTAATCACTCTCTTTATATTTTCTCTATGCAATTTTTCCTATGCCAACGAAGTAACAGATACTAAATGGAAAGATCTCTTACTCTCTCAAAAATTTCCTCCGGCCGAACAGGCCTATTGTTACAGCAACGAACGAGGCGAAGTAGTCGGCGAAAATCTAGATACTCGCATTCGGCTCGCTTCAGTTTCTAAACTTCTCACAAGTTTATGGGCGCTCAATAAATTAGGGGCCACTTTTCAATATGAAACAAAATTATTTATCAAAGGAAATAATCTTCATATCGCTGGTAGCGTTGATCCTTTTTTTGGAAATGAAAAAATATTTTTCCTTCTCTCGCAATTAAATGATTTAGGTTATAAGCATTTTGATACAATTACTTTTGATAAATCAATTCAGATAAATCCCAATGCTCAAGACTATAGTGATCAATACCCACTGATTACAAGAATTTCCAATGCTCGCAATTTAAAAACCTACTTCAATACCCAAACGTGGAGTGAGTTGCTTAAAGCTCAATACGCGCACATCTCTGAACTCTCCGATGGAAAAATAAAACCAATGGTAGAATTTAGTATTGGAGAGGCAAAATATGTAGATAAAAATCCTTATCAAAACGACCCTGAAGTAAAATCCCTCACTCTTTCCTCACCCGCTCTTTTTCAATATTTAAAAGAAATAAATGTTCAATCCAATAATTATGCTGCCCAAACAATTTTTTTTAAATTAGGAGGTGCTCCACTTTTTGAAAAATTCTTAGCTGATTATTATAATAAAACACGCGATAAAATTTATTTTTTTACAGGTAGTGGACTTCCAGAAATAAGAGATGGCAAACGACTAGATAATTATGCAACCTGCACAACCATGATTGAATTGATGACGGAATTAAAATATATATTGGAAGATCAAGGTCATGACCTGCAAGACATACTTGGTGTTGCTGGCAGTGATGGAGGTACTTTAAGTACCCGCATTTTTCCAGTGGAATACCAAAACTCCATTCTGGCAAAAACGGGAACATTGACCAGCACCTCGGCTTTTGCCGGTGCTTTAAGTTCTAAAAATGGGACTCGCATTTACGGAATTTTTAATCAGTCCAAAGATATTGAAGGTTCTAAAAATATTCAAAATGAAATGGTTAAAAGCATTATGTCCCAACTCGGCGGGCCACTCGCTTTTGAGTACACCTTGAAAAACTTCCATACTTTTAGCGAAAATCTTTATTAAGCAATTTTTTTATTTTTTTGTTTTTCCCGTATAAACTCAATCACTCCAGGAGCAACTGAAATAAAAATAATTCCCAACATCGCAAATTTAAAATTGCTTTGAATAATAGGTAAATTACCAAAAAAATATCCAAGTGGGATAAAAGAAAAAATCCACAAAGCTCCACCAATAATATTATAGGACATAAATTTTTTATAAGCCATATTTCCAATGCCCGCGACAAATGGAGCAAATGTTCGAACGATGGGGATAAAGCGCGCGAGAATAATTGTTTTAGCTCCATACTTTGCATAAAATGCATGGGCCTTCTCTAAGTGTTGAACATTCAAAAGTTTATGATTTTTTTTAGCAAAAATCTTAGGTCCAAAAAACTTTCCAATTGAATAATTGACGGTGTCCCCTAAAACGGCAGCTAGAAAAAGGGTTACGCAGATAGACCAAAAATCAAATGAACCTCGGGCCGCAAAAGCTCCCACTGCAAATAAGAGCGAGTCGCCAGGAAGAAAAGGCATAATAACCAGACCTGTTTCGACAAATAAAATGATAAAAAGAAATAAATAAGTCCAAGTATGATAATTGGAAATAACATAATCGAGATGAACTTCAAAATGAAGTAAGTAATCAATGATCGTATGAAGAATATCCATATAAATTCCTTTAAAAATTTGTCAATTATTCAAAACATTTTCTGGTATAATGCCCACTATAACAATGAAAATTTATGACTCTTAATCTATTGGAGATATTTATGCCTAAAAAACTAATCCTTTTGGCCATATTCATGACATCTTTGAGCGCAGGGGCCCATTGCCCGGCCAGTTTTGCGCCTGAAAAACTTTGTTTGATGCTGGATCATAATATTATTTATATTTACGATCACAAAGCTGAACACAATGGTCCTTATAAGGATTTCGTTTCCAGTAAACTCCTTGGTGGAAAATCAAAACAGAGCTCTTTAAACATTTCAAGAATTGCCAAAGGTGTTTATAAAATTGAATCTGCTGAAATACTAAAATCAGTGGAGTTAGAAGTTGAAAACGCTAAGAAAAAAACTGTGATTAAACTATTGGAACATTCATAAAAATTGGCAAAAAAAAAGCCACTCATTATATTATCTATAAGAGTGGCTTTTTTAATATAAATTCAAAAGATCTTAGTTATTACTGAATCCTGGAATTTCTTTATCGCCATAAAGAGCACCATTTACGATTGTGAATCCATCTGGATGTCCACCGTGTGGATCAAAATGAGTCCAATGAATCATCCCTTGACCAACCTTTTTAAATTCACCACAAACTGAAACTGTTGAACCAAGAACTAGTGGAACTCGTCCAAAATCAAGATTACTAACAATTAAAAGTTTAATTTGTCCGGCAACAGTTAAAGTATATTTTTGGTGTGGAAGTCCACTATGGTCTTCAGGAAGAATTTGAGAAACGACACCAGTCGCAATAACTTGAGGTCTGCTGGCGTTTGATTTCATGACAACTTTTAATTGATCAACAGTATCTGGAAGAACCGATCCTCTTAAATCTTTACACTCAGGAAGGGCCACAGGAGCTACGTTTTTAGCCGTTGCAGTTACTGACAATAGGATGAAAAGAGAAGATACAATGAATAATTTCATAAAGCCTCACTAATGGTTGGTATAAGCAAAACTTACGGAATGACATAAGCTCTGTCTACCCTTTTTTAGTGCCTAATAGAATCTTGTATCAGTTTTCTCGTTCCTATTAGCTTGAGCTCCATTAATCCATCTAAATATGCATTGTACCTAATACTAATGGCCTGATTATCACCAAACGAATCTGCGGCGGTTGTCTTTTTATAAGCATCTTTCTTAATGGGAAAAACTGTAATTAAAAATTCTTTTTTTAACTTAGGATTATAAATTGAATAAATTAAAAGATAATCATTTTCTTCACCGGTCGCCTTAAAAGCAAAAGGAACAAAAGTGGTTCTTAATGTTATTAAATTGCCTGCTCCTCCTAGAATTTGCTCTTCAAGAACATCAATTGATAATTTGTTATATTCAAAATTTAAAATTTCATTCGAGACATTTTTTAAATTCTTTAGTGCAGATTTATCGCTGGCATTTTTAAAAGCAATCGATCCTGCAAAAAAAGTAATATTGGAAAGCATCCCTCCCTGAATGGTTTCAGGAGAAAGACTATTACCATTAAGTGAAAAAGCGTAATTAACTGAAGGCTCAACCCATCTTTTTCTCTTAAAACCATATGGAGTTTCTAGAGTGCTAAAAAGATATCCATAGGTGTGAGTAATACCGGCATGAACAACCATATTATCGTTTTTAATTCCAAACAACTCTTGAAGATCTGAAATTAATTGATCATCGAG
>JAURXW010000172.1 GCA_030654205.1 Bacteriovorax sp. | reverse complement strand
AAATCAGATTCAAAACCTTTTTACATTTCGCAGGGCCATTAACGCTGGGCCGGATAATCAAGATATTGAGTGAAGAAGTAAATTGGAGAATCCTCCAATGAAGAATTATTGTTTTGATTAGTTTACTGACGGATTAACTATCTATATCCGGAATTTAAAAGAATTAAGCGCCGAAAGGCAGTAACCCGGCCAGTAACTCCTGCTCCTTTATATTTACTTGATTCCAATGGCGAAAAAGAAGAAATTCCATTTCCTGTAAAAAAAGATAAGAAATTATCTGTGAAACAAAGAATCTTGATAAAGAAATGGGCAAAAGATACGACCATCGCTAATTTAATTTTTCACGATGAAAATGATGAAAATGATGAAAATGATGAGAGCGAGGATTGTGAGGATCAACCATAATACACCAAACGCCAGAGATTTTTATGGTCTCAGGCGTTTGAAAATTCTTTGTCTTGATAATCGTTACTCGTAATTGATCTTAGAGGTTTAAAGTGAATTATTTGTTCAGTTTATAATTCACAGGTTAATACTTTTATTATCTGAACTCCTCCAAAATACTCAATTGCACCATTTTCTCTTATGTTAATAGATTCATCAACTGAGGGGTTATAATCAACGTCATAATTAACATATTTCATTTTCATTTGCTTACATGCAAACCTTCCAGCATCTGGATTCGTGAAAAGAGCATAATCTTTTCCATCGACAGTGATAGTTGGGTATAAAATATTAATAACATTTTTGTTTGTCTCAATAGCTGTACCATTAACTCTGCTTTTAATTATTTTTACGTTAGCAAATGATGAAAATGAGAGCATTGCAATTGATAAAAAGGTTAAAAATTTCATAAAAACTCCTTGCCGGTTATAAGATTACTAAAGCTAACACTTTTGCAAATTTTCGGTTAATTTTTGTAATTTTTTCATAACGAATTTTTTGTGATTATGCCTAATGGTTCGTAAAGGCCTTATGTTCACGAGGTCTTAGCTCTTCGACTCATCGATAAAGCCCAACTGCTTGAAACTTGAAATTCGGCACCCTTGTTATCGAAGGCAAAGAGAACATATAAAGAAGGCACCCCAAAACCATTACTCATCAAAACGCAATTTCAGGCAAATGGCCTGACTAAAATATAACACCCTGTAAATATCGCCATGGTTTCAACTATTTTTTTTTGAGTCTGTCATTATTGAGAAAATAACAACATGTGATCACATGCCAAATGTGGCACTGGCAACGGAGTATCTTATGAAAAAATTAGTATTAGGATTAACAATTGTAGCATCAACGTTATCCGTTTCTGCCTTTGGTGCAAATTGCAATCAGTTCATTCAAGGTGTAGCCAGTGCAGGAGAAAGCTTTGGAATGTCTAAAGTAGCTCTGATACAAGCAAATAGTAAATTGGAGATAGCTACTAATTTGAAAAAAACTTTTAATGAAAATCCAGAAGTAGAAACACTACTTGGAACAAACAGAAGTGAAATCGATAAAGAAGTCGCCACTGCTCAATACAATGTTGATTTAAATAAAAGCGAACTTACCCAATCAATAAAAAATTTAGAATTGTCAAAAAATTCTGCTAGAGAATTTTGTAACTAAGCCACTAATCAAAAAAGCAAAGCTTGAATCTTAAAGCGAAGACTTTCGGAATCAAGAAACGCTCCAGAGACCATTAAAAGTCTCGGGAGCGTTTCTTGATTTGCACAATATAAGAGGAGAACTTAAATTTTTTTCCGGCAATAATTAGCTGACTTTCTTTTCAATTGGCTCAACTGTTAATTTCACACCAAGAGCGTGAAGCATTTTAAAAACAGTATCTAGTTTGGGATTTCCATCGGCTGAAAGCGTGCGATAGAGGCTTTCACGGGAAAGGCCAGCTTCTTCAGCAAAATTTTTAAAACCACGGGCCTCGGCAATGGTCTTTAGAGATAAAAGAAATGCTTCGGGAGCGTCCCAATTATCTTCCAGAGTTGATTTTAAATAAAGGAGCTGCTCTTCTTCATTTCCACGAAGAGTTTCTATTAAAGCTTCTCTATAATCTACGCTTGCTTTATCCATTTGTTCTCTCCTTGTAGTCATTCCAAAATTCTTTTGCTTTCTCTATATCTTTTTCTTGGCTAGATTTATCACCACCGATTAATAGGACTACGATCACTTCATCTTTAAGTGCATAATAAACTCTAAAGCCTGGGCCAAAGGTAAATCTTAGCTCGCTTACACCGTCACCCACGGACCTAAAGTCTCCAAAATTGCCAGTAGCGACCTTATCTAGGCGTGACCTGATTCGCGCCCGAGACATTCCATCCTTGAGATCGTTAAGCCACTCTTCAAAGGGTTTTTTGCCATCAGCTTGCTCATACGTTTTTATACTTCTTTCTTTAACTTCCATGCTTGCTCCAGTGTAGCCTACAGGCTACTAAATGTCAATGTATTCTTGTAATGGTTACTTAAATCCGTGTGCCACAAATGTGCCACGGCCAACAGAAAAGGACCTAAAACAACAGAAAGCAACAGTAATCGAAAATGGATTAACTTCATGAAATTGTTAATAAAAATGAGCAATTTTAAGATGATGGAAAAGTCAGAATTTAGCCCTCATAACCCGAAGGTCATAGGTTCAAATCCTATTCCCGCAACCAATTTTTTACCAAAAAATTCAAAACCTTACAGATATTTCAGTCAGCAGCAAAACGATTTTCATCAAACCCAAGACTTAAATGAGTCTTTCGCTCGGTTTATAATATGTAGATTAATTCACAAATTATACACACCTCCAAGAAGTCTTGATCGACAGGTAAGTTTAAAATGTATTTAAGTAACAATTTGAATAAGGGGTATCTCATGTTGAATTATGCACTAACATTTTTTCTATTTTCATTAATTGCGGCACTTTTTGGTTTTAGTGGAATCGCCGCTGCAACTGCCGGAATAGCTCAGATATGCTTTTATATTTTTATAGTTCTTTTTATCATTTCACTACTGACTCATGTGGCCCATCGAGGAGATAGGTTAACAAAATAATTATTAATAAGAAATTGGATAAATTTAAATTGGAGAAAATTATGTTAAAAATAGGATTTATGTTTTGCATGGGGTTGTTTGTAATGTCATCGCAAATTGCGTTTGGCGATGAGACTGTTGGAGAAAAAATAAATGTTTCTGCCAACAATAGTAAACGTGCAATGAAGAAGGGCGTTCATCGTTTAAATGAAGCTCTTTGTTCAGCAGATGATTTAAAATGTGCTGGAGAAAAAATAAAAAACAGGGCAGTGGAAGTTGAAGACGCTGCTACTGATGGAGCTAAAAAAATTAAAAATAAGATTGATTAAGAATCTGAAGAATATTCCAAAATTAAAGAGTAATTTTTTTCAATAAGAAATTATATTTTTTATATTATTCATTGCTTAATGCGTTTATTACAATCTCTTATAAGAGGATGAGATGGATAAAATTAAGCTTATATTAATAATAATTTTTCTTTTAACAATTTGTACTTGTTCAAAAAAGATCATGACCGAAAAGATTGCTTTAAAACAAGTACCCATTGTCGTTTATGCTGCCGAAGAGGCAAGCGAGCTACGAGAATATGCATCCAAGTTTGAAAGTATAGATGTGGCTAAAATATTATTAAAATTAAAGAGCAAAGCTGAAAAAGAAAAATTTAAATATCGTATTTTAGATTTTAAAATTGCGTATAATAAATGCGCTGATATTGTAATTGAGTTGGAGAGCTTTAAAACAAAAGATAAGTTGAAAAAGAAAAGGGAACTCAAGGAACTTCTGGCGGAGTTAGATGCTATTTGGAAGTACCTGATCGTAAACTACAAACTATAAATGTTCATGCACATGAGTGGCCCCGATACCTGCATGCGGACGATTGTATTCTTCCATATCGATTTCCTCTGATGCTTCAGCTTCATCTATATATTCAGCTATCTCATCATTGTAAATCATCTTCTTATGCTCGAAAATTTTTAACTTCTGATCATCTTCCTGATTTGATTTGAGGTCTGGAGTTGGTAGTGCTTCATTGTTTTGCCTAGCGAGTGAAATGATCATTCCGATTGGAAACATAAACCAGACACACATTCCCAAAACGGCAATTATTTGATCGAGCCTTATGTTTTGCATTTGAATACTCCACGCAAGTTTTAGTTATCTTCTTTTTTTATTCGAAACAATCTTGCCGTGATCAACATTTCCTTGACCATTATAAGAGGATCCTGAATATTTTGGAACGCCTTGAGATTTCTCCAATGATGTTTCCTTTGGAGCAATTAAGTTTTCAGACTTAGTTTTATCTTTATTTTTTCGCTTCATAGTGCTCTCCATTTTTTAGATTTGTACTAATTTATGAGAGCATCTTTAATGCCAAAGAAATTTTTAATTTTTTCAAGAGTTTACAAGAAAATGGATGGGACTTTTAACCTCATAAGCCCTATTTATTATAGGGATGATTGGCCTTGATGGTTTGAGCGCGATAGATTTGCTCAATTAATAAAAGTCTGGCGAGTTTATGTGGATAGGTTAATTCAGAAAGTGAAAGTTTAAAATGAGAACGGTCTATAATGGCCTTGCCATGTCCTGAAGCACCGCCAATTATAAAGACAACCCTAAGGCGTTCGACTTGAGAGTTGAGCCAATTGGAAAAGTCGACACTTTCAAATTGCTTACCTTTTTCAGTTAATAAAACAATAAAGAGCCTTTCAGGCTTTTCAAGTTCATCTAATTTTGCGGAGACTTCTTTAGCCTCTTTTTCAAGATTTTCAGAATGTGATTTAACTTCATGAATAGTAAGTTTTGGAGAGGTTAATCGTTTAAAATAATCCCTCTCCAATTCGGCAATATTGTTATCATTTAATTTACCAACAACAATAAGATGAAGATCTTTCATAATTTCTAGAAATAATTTCTGCCATCATCGTTACTATTTTTCCGTGCCGATTCTGGTGTAGAGAAATAATATGATTCTGGGATTTCAACGCTTACAGCATTTTTATACAGTAGATCTAAATCATACACTGTGCGAGCTGGTTCATGGAATACGTGAATGATCACATCACCGTAATCGAGTAAGATCCAGTCAGTACTTTGTTTTAAACCTTCACGAGAAAGTGCTTCAATGCCAAGATTTCTCATTTGCAGTGAAATTTCTTCTGCCATAGCACTGGCCTGAGTTGGGTTACCAGCAGAACCGATAACAAAAAAATCAGCAATGCTAGATTGATTTTTAAGATCTAATACTTTTAAATTAAGTCCTTTGAAATTTCCCATTATCCACGCTGCGGCCATGGCCAAGTTCATTGGTTCAACGAAATTTGTATCTTTAAATATTGCTTCTACTTCTTTGGTTACGTATTCGCGGCTCATCTTCTCTTCCTTTTACAATTTTTTATTCAATTATTTTTCTAGCATCCGGATCTGG
This sequence comes from Bacteriovorax sp., assembly GCA_030654205.1. GTDB lineage: Bacteria > Bdellovibrionota > Bacteriovoracia > Bacteriovoracales > Bacteriovoracaceae > Bacteriovorax. Next base: position 4,130 of record JAURXW010000172.1, on the reverse strand, counting down.
GTTTGCTTTTTTATCTACTTTGTCTACATCAATACATTTAATCATAAGTGCTTTTAGGTTATCAATATTCCTTCCTGATACGCCTGAGATCGGAAGCACTTTTCGATCAAGTTGGGCCTCAAAGAAAAGTTGAAATTTAGTAATTTCTTCTTCAGTCATTGCATCTATTTTAGTTAAACAAACAATCTCACGCTTATTGGCCAGATTGTCGCTATATTTTGTAATTTCGTTTCTTACAACTACGTATTGCTCAAATGCTTCGTATTCATCCAAACACCATGAGACATCAACTAGGTGAACCAATGCTGAAGTTCTTTCGATGTGTTTTAAAAATTTTATTCCTAAGCCTTTTCCTTCACTTGCATCTTCAATAAGACCAGGAATGTCGGCCACAACAAATGAGCGCTCTCCCAAAGTTACAACACCCAGGTTTGGCTGAAGGGTTGTAAATGGATAGTCTGCTATTTTTGGTCTGGCCGCTGAAATGGCCGAGATCAACGTTGACTTACCTGCGTTTGGTAGGCCGATTAAAGCAAGATCGGCTATAAGCTTAAGCTCAAGATCAAGATTTAATTCTTCACCCTCAAGACCGGGCTGAGCGATACGAGGGGCTTGATTAGTAGAAGACTTAAAATTAATATTTCCTCGTCCTCCATTACCGCCTTCTGCAATAACAATTTTTTGCTCGTGCATGTTAAGGTCAGCTATCACTGCACCTGTTTCAGCATTTCTAATAATTGTTCCTACGGGAACCAAGAGGATATAATCTTCTCCATCTTTTCCGTTAAGTTGTCTTCCGGAACCTGGTTGACCATCTTCGGCGCTGAAAACTTTTTTTCCGCGAAAATTGATAAGGGTATTAATACCTTCATCAGCTATTGCTATAACAGATCCACCACATCCGCCGTCACCACCATCAGGTCCACCAAATGGAATTGATTTTTCTCTACGGAAAGTGACTGCTCCTGGGCCTCCATGGCCTGAGACTACTGTGATTCTGACTTCGTCGATAAAACGCATAAAACATTACCTATATTAAAAACAATTCATCCCATAAAATAAAAAAAGGGAATCCATATGGATTCCCTTATAACACTTTCTTTTATTTTGAAAGGACGATTAAGCTGGAACTACAGAAACTGTCTTCTTATGTTTAGTGTAGTAAGCAAATTTAACCACTCCTGGAACGATAGCGTAGATTGTGAAATCACGACCCATACCAACTCCAGTACCTGGAAAGATTTTAGTTCCTTTTTGTCTAATGATGATGTTTCCAGAAATAACAGCTTCTCCTGCATATTTCTTAGTTCCACGCATTTTTGGATTTGAATCTCGACCGTTAGCTGTGGACCCGGCGGCTTTTTTGTGTGCCATATAGAACTCCTATAATTCTTTAAACTTTTTAATTTTTATTTTAAATATTTTTCAGCATTTTTAGATGCTTTGTCGATCTTAGCAACATTTCCGTTACCGTCATTGATCTCAGTGATCAAAAGAGCAGTAAAGTTTTGTCTGTGACCGTTTCTTCTTTTGTATCCACCTGGTTTTCTCTTGAAAACAATTAGTTTTCTTGAGCGATCATGCATAATAACTTTTGCAGTTACTTTTGCTCCACCGATAATTGGTGCTCCAACTAAAGGCTTAGCTCCACCAATGAAAAGAACTTGGTCAAGTTCGATCAATGATCCAGCTTCTTTTGTCAATTTTTCTACGTCAATTAGATCCCCAGCTTGAACTTTGTACTGGTGACCAGCGATTTCTACAACTCCGTACATGAAAACTCCTAATGAATAAGGCAAAATCCAGGGGTTTACTTATATTATGACGACCTTTTTAGTCGGTAATTAGTAAAGCTTGTTGACCCTAACTTTAGCCACTATTTATGAATCTATGACTTTTATTCAACAGGGGGGTTAATGTCAAGGGAAAAGGGCCCGATAAGACTAATATAACGAGGGATGATCCAATGAGTAAAAAAACCTATTTCCAATACCAAAAAGAACTTAATTTACCAATTTATATTTCGGTGGATCTAGGAGTCTTTGAAAGCAGTTTTGGAGAGTTTTTGACAAAAATGAAATTTCATAAACTAGCGGATAAAGAAGAAGTGACAGCTTTGGCAGAAATTAAAAAAAACAACAGCGCGCGCATACTTCACGTGTCAGAAGCCTCACCAATAGTCGCCAAGCAAATTCAAGGAAGCATGGAGAGTGATCGTTATGGCGCGGAGAGTATAATTCCGAAAGATGGATATCGTGTTTATCGACATAAAGATGTTGGTTTGATGGTTTACTCATTTGCCGCCAAAGAGTGGCAGTTGGGGTGTTATAAGGATTTTGGTTCAAGTCAGTTTGCTTATCAAGCAAGGGTGATGATCAACCGCTTTTTAACTTGGGCGCTAGTTCCCCATGGCCTTTTGGGACTTTGGGGAGTTGCAGTTGATGACGGGATGGTTGCTCAAAGAGCAATTGACTCCAGAGGAGAAGTTGTTTTCATCGATATTTTGGGACTTAAAATGATAACTTTAGATGGTGTAAAAAAGCTGAGACCACACTTTAAAATATTAAGACTTGATTCTACACTGAAAGGTAGAAACATAAAAATGTCGAACGAGGAATTGTTAAGTTTTCTTTCGGCCCATTGTTCTTATTTAGATTCTTCTGGCCTGTCTGTTCCGGTCAGACAAATGATTCAGGCCCTTTCAAGAATGACAGAGGGATTAATTCACCCTCAAGAAAGCTTCAGGCCGCGCACCGATTTATCATTGTAATACTAATCTTGTTTGTCATCGCAAAAAAGCTTCTGTAATCTTTTTAAAAGATTTACTATTAAAAAGAGAAAAAAATGGCAGCTAATTATGTTCATAATTTAAATCCTGTATTACTTAATTTGGGTCCGGTTCAAGTTCGTTGGTATGGATTAATGTACGTTATAGGATTTGTAATCTCGGGCTTTTTGCTTAAGGTTTTAGTTCGCAATAAATTTTTCAAAATAACAGAAGATAAAATCGATACACTTGTAACTACGATGATTATTTGTATGTTTATAGGTGCACGTACCTTTTATGTATTTATTTATAATTGGGATTATTATTCTCAGAATATAATGGATCTCCTTGCTGTCTGGAAAGGGGGATTAAGTTTTCATGGCGCTCTCGTTGGATTAATAGTCGGCGGTTTTATATTTGCCAGACAAAACAAAATTACTTTTTTTGAAGTGATGGATTCAGTTGCTTTAGTGGGAACTCAGGGATTATTTTTTGGGCGTATTGGAAATTTTATCAATGGAGAGCTCTACGGACGAATTACTAACTCAGCGTGGGGAATTATTTTTAGAGATGGTGGACCTTTTCCTCGACATGCCTCGCAACTTTATGAAGCTTTTTTAGAAGGTATTTTTCTCTGCGCTATTTTGTGGGCAGTAAAAACCAAAGTGAAAATTTATGGAATTATTTCAGGACTGTTTGTATCGCTCTACGGAGTTTTTAGATTCATAGTAGAGTTTTTTCGCGAACCAGATTCTCAGTTGGGATATTATTTTGGCTTTATTACCATGGGGCAGATTCTTTGTTTTATAATGATATTTTCTGGTATTGGAATTATTCTTTATGCCAACAAAAGAAAGATCACCATTTAGGCAAGGCAAGATTTAATTTAACATACATTGGGATGATCGATTTATCATTGCTGCTAATTTCTATAAACATTGGGAAACAAGTAATTGAGCAACTGCCTTGATAAATAATATTGTTATTATCCCGGTTGAGCCAAACATATATTGCACTTTTGTCATGTCTTACAAATCGGTCTTGTTTTTTCCATTTTTTTTGTAAATCTTGTAATAAAATATCATGTAAAAAATGTTGGGGGAGGCGGACAAAAAGATCTGTCACTATGTCCTTTTTTACCTGAGTATAAACGTCGAGTGAGTAATTTGCGCGCATTAATTTAAACTTTAAAATCTTCTGATCGCCATTATCTAAAAAAATTTCAAACTTCGTATTTTGCTTTTTTATTTCCTCAATATTTTTTCCAGGCGTGAAATTCTCGATACTTTTAAGAGTGAAATCGTAGTTTGGTGGAGTAATTTCAGCGTGTATTAAAAAAATAAAAGATAATAAATGCATCAGT
>JAURXW010000164.1 GCA_030654205.1 Bacteriovorax sp. | reverse complement strand
GCCATTGATTCGCCAGCAAATGCAGCTTCTAAATTTTTTCTGGTAATAGTTTGTTTGAAATCTTTTGTCATATTGTACTCCTGTACCTTTGCTTGATTACATCTTAGTCCAGTATCGTTTACTGGCGATTATAATGATATTCGATTTGTATTATAGTACGATAGGTTTAATCTATCGTACTAAAGCTCAATAAGGTTGAGGATTATTTTAGGGTTTAGTAGAAACCTTTTAGTCTTGTATTTTACTGCGGTATCCTGAATCACAAGGCATATTTAGCTATTAGAGAATTAAAAAATTAATGAATAAACTGATCAAAAAAATCTAAAATAAAATAAATCTTATATCAAAAAAAACATTTTGCTCGGTGATATTTTAACCTTGATCTAATTAAATGGGTTCTAAAAACGACACCAAAATGGCCCTGCGTCTAAAAAATTTCGGTGTGTTTTTTATTATTTTACAAGTTCTTAACTTAGGCCTGCCATTTTAAATTTTGGCACAAACAATGCTCAATCTAAGTTCAAGATCATGGACGATCAAAAACGTTTAAAAAAATATTTATTATTTTTTTAAAAACACAGGAGCTTTAGGATGAAGCGATTAAATAATAAGTTATTTATTTCAACTCTATTTTTTTTAACTACAACTTCGCATCTTTATGCAAGTGGTGCTAAGTTACCAGTAATGACGGATGGAAATAATCCGACAACTACTGCTACTTCTCCGGCACCTTCAAATTTACCACCCGTACAAGTTGTTCCCCCAATTGTTTTGCCGCTCTCCCCACAAGGTGGGGCCTATATTGACCAAATAAAGTCTCTTGCAGGTGCTTCTAGCTGCGCAAGTACTTCGTGGACAGGACGTGGGAGAGCTCCGGCAGGTTATATAAAAGGTGTGACACTAAGTTATGCAAGAAGTTTGTGTCGGTTAAAAAATAATTCGTCACTCTCAGTTATAATGAGTGCTGCGAGTTCAGGAAATTCTGCCAAAGATGCTTTGGCCCATTATCAATCTGTATTTTCAGCACTGCCATTATCAGTTACGACTAAAGGCGAAGCCCCATTGCGTGCTGTTTACGTATTAGGAATGGGTCTTGGAATGAGAGAAAGTTCAGGCTCATATTGTGAAGGATGGGATCGCTCGGCAGGATCAAATAGACCTTCAAGTGCAGCTGAAGCGGGTGCTTTTCAAACAAGTTATGATTCAATGGTACTGTCACCAGAATTGCGCAAACTTTATAATGAATATCTAGCATCACCTAATCGCTGTTTTCTTGATGTATTTAAGCAGGGAGCAAGTTGTGGATCAAAAAATATTTTAGGAACAGGGGCAGGTGCTGATTACCAGGCATTCAATATTGCCTGTCCAGCATTTGCCACCGAATATGCAATGACAATGCTGCGTATTCAACGAGGACATTATGGTCCGATCAATAGAAAAGAGGCACAGGTAGTTCCGGCCTGTAATAAGTTACTCATTAGTGTGCAAGACTTGATCAATAATGATCCCTATGCTTGCCAAGATATAGAATAAAACTATTTTAGTGAAGTTACTTTCCTATATGTACGGAAAGTAACTTCACTTTCTCAATCCTAATTATCATAAAATCTATTCAATTTATTCGAAATATATATTATTTATTTTTATTCATTCACCCTACATTGATGACGGGTCTAGAACTAATATGCAAGTAGGATATTTAGATGACATTGGTTACCACTCAAGCATTTGGGATTGATCATATTCAATGTAATAAGCACTTCGATTTAAGTATCGGAGAGCCAAAAATAAGTCAATTACCTGATGATATTTGGCAAGAAATTTCCCAGCAAAAAAATATCAATGGTTATTATCCATCACATGGGGATTTGGACTTGCGTGAGATGATTCTTGAAAAATTTTATGGCGAAGAATCAGTTGAAACCATTGCTATTACTCATGGAGCTATTGGGGCATTAGATTTTGTTTTTAGGGCCAATTTAAATGAGGATTGTGAAATATTATTACCAGATCCTGGATTTCCTCCTTACGTCACATTGGCAGAATTAACTCGGGCACATGTTAAAAAATATAAAATTAATCTAGATAAAGAAAACCAAACAGCTTTAATGATTGATTGGGACCATCTTGAATCTTTGATTACAAATAAAACTGCTATTCTATTAATTAATTCCCCTCATAATCCAACTGGAAAAATTTTAAGCGCTGAAGATATGATCAGGTTTGAAAATATTCTCAACAAATATCCTCGGCTAAGTTTTGTAATGGATGAAGTATATCGCAACCTCATTTATAGTAATGGGCCCCATTGCGATTTTTATTTTTTTAAAGATAGAGGTTATATTCTGGGAAGCTTCTCTAAAATGTTCCCTCTCCAAGGTGCCAGAATTGGTTGGGTTTTTTCAAGTTCAGAAAATATAAAAAAACTCTCTATTTATTTCAACAACGCAACAGGAGCTATGTCTTCATTTGGTCAAGAACTTGCGAAGTCAGTATTGAAGAGAAAAATAATTTATCAAAGCCTTTATGATGAAGCATATATCCATGCCCGAAAAATATTAGATATTTATCAAGTTGATTATGTTCCGGCAGAAGGCTCGTTTTTCTTTTTTATTAAATATCAGATTCCAGATTCTTTAGTGGTTGATCAACTTCTTTCTCTGGGAGTACTTGTCGTTGCTGGCTCGATATTTGGTGAGAAAGGGGAGAGTTATGTGCGAGCTAGCTTTGCTCAGACACCAGAGATTATAGAAAGTGCATTTGGGATTATTGGAAAGCATTGGCATGGTCTTTCATTAGAAAATACAGGAAATATCCAATGATTGCTGCCGATTATATAAGTGATTATATTTCAAACAAAAATATAACTCATGTTTTCGGTGTGAGTGGTGCCAATATAGAGGATTTATTTAATTCAATTTATAAAATTAATAAAACTTCAATTGTTTTGGCCAAAAACGAATATTGTGCAGCAATGATGGCCATAGGATATTATTTAACAACTAAAAATATTTCAATCGTCTTGACCACATCAGGGCCCGGCATTTTTAACACAATACCTGTCTTAGTTGAAGCTTACTCAAGTAAAATTCCTCTGGTCTTAATTAGTGGATCTGTTTTAGATTCTCATGAAGGTAAGAGAGCTTTTCAGGATACTTCGGGAGAGGGGGAATCAGTTAATGTTTTAAAAATGCTTACTGAGTGCACCTGCTTTCAAATAAAAGTTACAGATGTAAGTATGATTCCTGATGCTTTGGAAACGGCTTTCAATTATGCAATAAAATTTAAAAAACCATCAGTAATTATAATTCCTAAAAATATTTTTCAATGCGAGACGCTTTCTTTGAAAGATTTTGTAACCGAGAAGGAAGTAGTCATTAATCTTGAATCTAGTGATCTGGCCGGTGCAATATCTTTTTGTCAGCAGTTTTTAACTGAAGGCGCGAATCCTCCATTAGTCATCCTAGGGGATAGATTAGTTCATCTTAAGGAAATTGATAGTATAAAAAAATTTATATCATTAACCGATGCCAACGTTGCGCTGACACCAAATTCAAAAGGTCTTTATGATCATTATGATAGTCGTTATCTCGGATTAATTGGAATCATGGGGCACTCTTGTGTAATTGATTATTTAAATCAAACCAGTCATGTTATTTGTATCGGCGCGAGTTTTGATTTAATGAGTTTCTTTGGTATTCAAGAAATATTAAAAACCAAGAAAGTTTTAATTCTTAATGAAATAAAAGAACAGGGGAGTTTGTTTAACCTATTGGATGAAAATGTTATTGAAGTTATTGGTGATATAGATACTAATATTAGCCTTGTATCTTTTTCACTTCAAAATACTCATTTGGCCATTGAACGCAACCCAATCATTAATAATTCACCAGATTACAGTGATTATGTTTTTGAAAATATTATATCTATAATTCAATTAAATTTGGAAAATGATGCGAATATATTTGTAGATGCAGGAAATTGTGGTGCATTTGTTATTCACCATCTAAAAACACGAGGCAATGGTGTTTTTTATGTTTCATTAGGAATGGGGGGCATGGGCAATAGTATCGGAGCAGGGATAGGCTCAGCGATTGCCACCAATAAAAAAACATATGTATTTTTGGGAGATGGATCATTTTTAATTTATGGATTAGAAATTCATACAACAATTGAGTACAACTTACCAATTGTTTATTTTCTCTTTAATAATAACTCTCATGGAATGTGCACTACGAGAGAAAGTCTTTTTCTTGAAACGGCTACGGGGATAAATGATTTTAGAGAAAGCCGCTACTCCGAAGGATTAGGAAAAATTTTTCCTGGTCTTACTTGTTATAATGTATTTGATATTGAAAGTTTAAAATTATGCCTAGGTGATATTAGAGAAACTAGTTCGCCAAGTATCGTTACTATTAATATTAAGAACTTTGAAATTCCACCATTTAAAACATTTTGTAAAAATTAAATCCGAGGTTTTATGCTTAAGCATGGTTATGTAGAAAATTTATTAGATATTAAAAGAGTCGAAAATACTTCCAAACAAGTAATGGGGGGAATTATGGCAGATATAACTCATACAGTTTATCCTCATGATCAAATCTATGGAGATTACTGCCCTATTCAATCATATATTAATTGTCCTCCTGAAAAAGTTTTCGAATATATGGCCAATCCGTATAGCCTATTAGAGTGGACTTATAGCATGAGGAAATTTAAACAGCTTAACAAAGAAGGATTATTTGTTGGTAAGGATAAAATTGGAGACAATACTGATATTTATTTTAAAGTAAATTCGAATGCAGAAGCTTTAACTGTTGATTACCACTGCGCCTGGGATCAAGGTGAAGATCTTTGGATGATCTATTTAAATCGTATTGTTCCAGCTGATATTGTCTTAAAAAAACCTGGCTCTGTTGTCTTTTGGCAAAACTGCAAACACAGCTATTACGATCAAAATCCTTATCCTGAAAAAGCCCCCATGGGCAGACCGTGGGTTGGACAATTTTGGGATTTTTTTTACGCCGGTCATATGGTTGAGTTGCAGAATTTGAAAAATATTCTTGAGTTTAGACACAATAACAATCTGCCCATGGGGCCATATGCAATAGAGTAAAGGATTAATTATGAGTATAAGTTTAATTGACGTGGAAGAGTGTATGCCCGAAAAAATAATTTACAATA